>JBKBIJ010000014.1:0-18478 GCA_046299455.1 Brevinematia bacterium
TAGGGAAACTATCAACAATAATAGATATATCATATGAATCGTGGTTATTTTCTCTAAGAAAAAACATTAAAAAATTATATGAAGAAAACGTAAAAATATTTTTTAACGCACCCTTCAGTAAAGTATTCAAAAATTCCTTTACATACTCAATCGAAATGAAAGTATGGACATACTTTTAACATACCTTTATGTATGCGTTAGTAGAATTTATGAGAATAGAAAATAGTTTTTAATTACAGTATTTAGTATATCAAAGGCTGGAAAGAAAAATTTTATCAAAGGTAATATTGAAAGAGTTAATAGAAAAACTATAAAAAGTTGCAGAATATTGGCAGTTTCTCTGGAAACTTATATACTTACATATACTCATCAAATATGATGCTAATAAGTTTAGTATCAATAAAATGCCCACTCCTTCTAGCTATAAAATGTCCAACCAGTCTAGGGGAAAACAAAGCAATAGCCCCCAACAAATCCAGAACTTTATGTCTAACATTTTCGTTAACATATCTATCTTGGTTGAGAGATTTTTTTTCTCTTTTACTATAAACATGAACATTGTTCATATCAGCTCCTAGAACTAAGCCAGCTTCCTTCAACTTTTGAGCATCTTCTATAAAACCAAAGGTTCTAGCTTTAGATATCTCCTTCTCATACGTTTCTTCGTTTATTTCTAATACTATCTTTTCTGTACCTATAACTTCAAAATCTATTTCATAATCGATCACTAAACTATTGCTAGGTCTGACTATCAAATACTGATTTTCATTCTTATAAAACGAAAATTCTCTAGTGACAAAAAAGTAAGACCTTTTAGCTTTTTGCTCTACAATACCAACTTCTTTTATACGTTCAACAAACACTCTAGCACTACCATCTAGTATAGGTATTTCTTTACCTTCCAAAACCTTAATCAGTACATTATCTATCCCTAAACCCAAAAAAACTGAAAAGAGATGCTCAATTGTCATGATTTTATACCCATTAAAACATAAGGTTATATTCTGAAATGTATCACAAACATTTCTAGGAGTAACATCAAAAATCTTCCCATCAAATTCAAATCTTATACCTGTATCCTCATCCGAAGGTAAAAGATAAATAGAAGAATATTCACCTGAATGTAATCCAATACCTTCGAAAAAAATAGGCTTAGCAATAGTTTTTTGATACATCCTCTAACCCCCAAAAACCATTTACTAATAAGATACAAAAACTAAAACTAAATATCCATATGCTTATAAAACCTAAGAGTATTCAAAAAATACTATTCTCCTACTTAAAAGCGTTCAGAATATAGAAATTGGATAAATCCTCAAAAAATATCTATCACCCCAAGAAATTGCCTTCTCTAGGAGTTACAAACACAAATAACATGGAAGAACTTACCCTAAACTTCTAGAGAGGATGATGTACCTATCCTTTGATAACACCCTAGGTGTAATTAAAAGAGTTTTGTCTAATCCCCTGGTTATATCTTGGAACACCTTTTAAAGGTATTATTTTTGAAACACTCTTGGCTTAGATAGATATATATGCTATATTCTTGAAAATTCTTAACGTCAAATATCATCCTAGTAAAAGATACAGAATCTCTAAAATTGGATCTTGGAAAAAGCAAAATATAACTGCTGGGAGATGAAAATAATAAGGAAGATAATTAAATTTTTGTACAGATTGTTGAAAAACTTCTTATTTAGAAGTTATGGAACAGAAATAGCATAATATGAACACTTATCATAAGTAAGTTGTAAGTAGGAATGGAGAAGAAAGATATTATCGCAAGGCAAAGTATAAATCTTCTCAACAAAAATTGATTTCGAGTGATATTTAATTGTAATATTTTGAAAGGAGGAAATTTTATGAACAAAATAGTTTTACTTATAACCATATTGTTTTTTATTTTTTCAGGATGTAGTACCAACGACAAAGAAAGCAAAAAACTAGAAGAAGACATTAACTCTCTATTAAGTCAAATTGTTGTTGAACTTAAAACACCTCAAAAGGTAACACTTTCTCCTAGAACTTTTATAGAACTCAACGCAATACTCATAGCAAGTAACTATTTATGGACAAAAGAATTAATAAAATCTGAAACAAACATATCTTCTGAAATGCTCGAAAAGTACAGAGAGGTAAAAAGAAAAGAACTATTATCTATGTTTGGTATAACTATAGAAGATTTTGAAAATTACTCTATAAAAAACTATCAATCTTTAAAATCCTTCTCCGACCAAAACCCCAACCTTATGGAAAAATACAATGAATTATCAAGAATGTTACCAACACTATTTGAGAACTATTGAAATTTGACTATTCAAAAATTTTTTACGAGAATTTTAATGTGAGCTATACACCACTAGATGTAAAAACTGTAATACTTTCGGATAATATCTTGATGAAAAACTCAATCAACAATCCTGCATACGCTTCTTCCCTCCAAAGCCAAGCTAAAATCCAAATGAAAGAAAAATCTGATATCGAACAAAACAGAACCAATGATATAGTTGAAATATCAAGAGAAAGCGAAAAAATTAGAAGAAAAGCACTTGGCGAAGACAATACCAATAACCAAAAAAATCAATCAAACAAAAAAAATTCCCAAGAAGATAATAAGAATTTTGTTGAAAATAGTGGTAACGATAGTATAATAGATATAATTGTATGAACTTTATTCTATTAGTTTTATTTGGGGTTTTAGTTTTTCTTGTAATATTTTTCTATTCAAGACTTTATGATGAAATAAAAAATCTTAAAGGGAAGGGATTCGTCGATGAAGCAAAAAAGGAGATAGAGGGCTTAATCGTGGAATTTAACAAAGTTTCAAACAGGAAAATACTAGTAATAGAAGAAAAAATTAAAGAACTCAATAATCTCATCAAAATAGCAGATGAGAGAATTATAAAATTAGATAATTTAACGAGAAATTACGCAGAAATATCTAAAAGATACGAAATACTTAAAAGGGAAATTGAATCAACAATAACCAAAAAAAATACTATCGATAAAGAAACCGAACCACAAAACATACAAAGTAAAACTGAAAAAAATAAAACTTCCAATGAACACCACCCCTCTAAACTAACCAGCATTCCTCAAACAACAAAAAATATTAATAAAACTGAAGAAAATGAGATGAAAAATTACAACATCGAAGAGCTTGACTTAGGCGCCAGAGCTGAACTTTTAAGGAAACTTATTTTTTCTGTTGATGAAGATGAACTAATAAAAATGGGTTTTTCCCAATCCGAAATAGAAATAGCAAAAATAGTATCATCCTCTAAAAGATAAACTTGGAAATTTTTGTAAATTTTGTTTAATATTTCCATATTATGATTAAGAAAATAATCAGAGAAAGTTTTACGTTAGCCATCTTGATGTTAGCTATTCCACTGGTTTTTGGTGAGAATTTTTTACCTCTTGAAGAAATTAACAGAGGAATGAAAGGCACAGGAATAACAAGATGGAATAATAACATGGTTAAGGAGTTTGACCTTGAAATAGTTGGTGTTCTTAGAAACAACCCTAACTCTGGCGTGATAATAGCAAAAATAAATGACGAAGAAATAAAAAACACTGGGGTTGTTGCTGGTATGAGTGGTAGCCCTGTATATGTAAACAACAAAATCATTGGAGCGATAGCTTTTACTTGGAGATTCCTAAAAGAACCTTTTGTAGGTATAACACCTATAGAAGACATATTTTTACTTCAGAACTACAACTTAGTAAATAAATCCTACCCAAACGACATAAACTACGTTACACCAATACTATTAAGTGGCGTATCTAGCTTCACAAAAGAGCTACTTGAGTCAAAACTAAAAAATAAAAATATACTATTTGTTGACTCTTTCTCAAAGTTTAGTACGATTAAATCAAATTTCACTACAAACACATTCAAGCCAGGAGATAGCATAGGTATATCTTTAGTAAGTGGAGATATGGAAATAACAGCTATAGGTACAGTTACATACGTTGATGGTGACAAAGTTTTCGGTCTAGGTCATCCAGCATTTCTAAGTGGCAAAACTTCTATACCTATATCAGACATCGAAATTATTGCTATCATACCTAAACAAGATCTTTCGTTTAAGATAGGGGTCCCTAAAAATATAATTGGAAGTTTGGAATTTGATGGTAGTAGTGGTATTTTTGCTATAGTTGGGAAAGAAGCACCCACTATAAAAGTCTCGGTAAACGTCGATAATAAAAACTTCTACAAATACTCGATTGCTAAAGATCCTACAATATCCCAATACCTAACTTCAGCAGTCATCACAGAATCAATACTAAGAACAAAAGGAATTAGTGGTGAGGGAAACGTTGAACTTTCATGTTCAGTATCATTCAATTTCGAAGGATCCGAAAGGGAACTTATCCTTTCCTTCAAGGATATAATACCCGTTTATAACTTGGGTGCAGGATATAGCTTATCAACATCTGATGTGTTGTCAATACTAGATTTTTTACTATATAATCCCTTATTTAAAGTAAACATAAACAAGATTCATGTAAACATAAACACAAAATCCTTAGACGTCGGATTTATTACTTTTGTTATTCCATCTAAAACTGTTGTTTCACCAAATGAGGAGATAAAAATCACAGTAGGCATAAAGAAAATTAGAGATAACGTAATAACAAAAGATTTTTACGTAAAAATACCACCATGGGTTAACAGCGGTACTAAAATAAATATTGGTGTCATGAACAAAGCATCTAGAACTATACAAAAATTAAACAATTTCCCAGAAAGTATCGTCTTCGATACATATGAAAAACTTTATAACTTCATTTCAGAAGACTTAAGAGTTGACAAAATGGTTTTGTACATGGAAATTCCAGGAGTAAGCTATGCTAGTGGAGGATACGTTTATAATCTCCTACCTAACTACCTATCAACAATTTTTTCTGTTAGCCCAAAATCTAAAAACTTAATGCCTTTCATAATAGAAGAAGAAAGTTGGGAAGATTTTCCTATAGGTGGAATAGCTACAACAACAATCTTTGTAAAGTAGTTTTCATAACCACATCGATAATTATCACATGAAAAAATTCATAGCTTTGTACCTATTTCTATTGTCCAATCTAGCGCTTCATGCAACACTTACTAAAGACGAAGTTATATACATTCTAAAAAATCACAAAGAGAGAGGATTCTACTTTGAAGGTGAAGTCTCTAAAGAAACCTTAAAAGTTATCTTAGATTTTAGGACAAACTCTGAGAAAATCTTCATAAACTTTTCCGAAAGTAGGTTTGGTAATATTGTTAACTTCTATTCGACTATAGTAGTACTTGATAAAAAACCTTCATACGAACTTATGGAATACTTACTTAGAGCAAACAACTTTAATGAATCATTAGGATTTTTCTATCTTTACTATGATTCAACAATTGATAAATGGTTCATAGATTACTGCGTTAGAATACGGGAAGAAGATCTTACAAAAACATCACTAATATACACAATAAAGATTATTGGTATTTACGTAATATCTAGTAGAAAACATATTTCACAGTTACTATTTGAATAGTTTACCCTCAAGTAACCTTGTATACAATGATTTTGGTAAAAACGATATCTCTCTTACATCGTCTGAGTAGTACTTTGTTTTTAGATAACAAGTTCTATAGTCAGTTCGGGGATCATATTTTCTAGATCCTATCGATATTGACCACCAATATCCTGTATAGACTGGAGTTACGAAATATGCTAAATCAACTATAGGGAATACGTTCTTAAGAGCTTTTTGCACACTTACTATGGTATCCTGATGATACCATATCGACTCTGTCTGAGCTGCCATTATTCCATCTTCGGATAATACACTATATACCATTCTATAGAATGGTTCCTCAAAAAGCGGTTTAGCGGGTCCTACTGGATCAGTCAAATCTATCAAAACAACATCAAAAAGAGATCCCTTATAATCCTTAACAAATTTAAGTCCATCATCATGAATTATCTTCAACCTAGCATCTTCGAAAGCATCTTTGTACAAATGATAAAAGTACTTTCTCGAAACCTCTGTAACCATCCTATCTATGTCTACAAGTACAACCGACTCAACACTTTTATGTTTTAGTACTTCTCTGGCAACACCACAATCGCCTCCACCTATTATAAGTACATTTTTAGGACTTGGATGAGTAAACAATGGTATATGTGCGAGCGTTTCATGATACACAAACTCCTCCTTTTCAGTATACTGTACCACACCATCAAGCGTTAACGCTAAACCAAACCCCTCAAATTCAACCACTTTTATCTCTTGATACTCACTCCTACCAGAAAACAAAATATTCTTTACCCTATACACGTGATTTTCAGGAGCATAAGGATCCTGATCAAAGAAAACTATATCTTTTTCCATCAAACTTATCCTCCATATTTTATTTTTTTCTTGGTGAAAACACAGCAAATAGTTTCTTACCTTCAAATTTAGGTTCTTTCTCCATTACACCATAGTCCATCAAATCATTCTTAATCCTTTCAATCAAATCATATCCCTTGTCTTTAAAAGCTATCTGCCTACCCTTAAAAACCACAGTTACCTTTACCTTATTTCCTTCCTTAAGTATTTCTATCATATGATCTTTCCTATAGGAATAGTCATGATCACTTATGTTGAATCCTATTTTAAACTCCTTTACCTCTATCTCTTTCTGCTTTTTTCTTGATTCTTTCTCCTTTTTCTCTAACTGGTATTTATACTTGCCAAAATCCATGATTCTACATACAGGCGGATTAGCATCAGGACTAACTTCAACAAGATCAAGCCCCTTATCGTAAGCAATTCTAATAGCTTCGGCAGTTGGAACTATACCTATTTGCTTACCATCTGAATCAATCAACCTTACTTCTGGTACCCTTATTTTTTCATTAACTCTTACACTCTTTATATCTTTCATAACCCCCCTTATATCTATTTAATTTAAAAAACTCTTCCTTCTTGATCTAGAAACTTCCTGAATATTTTCTTTTATCTTATCCATAAAAGAAGTTATATCTATCTTTTGGAACAAATTATACCCACTAGGAAGCGGAGAATACGGATCCGAAAATATCTCCACTACTGATACATGCTTCTTTCTAACATCATTAAATACTACTAGATAAAAAGTTTTGCCTGATTTCAAAGTATTTTGAATTATCGATTTACCTTGAGGTAGTGGTAAATAATCATAATACTCGTTCAAAAAGCTATCAAAATCTTTTTTAAAGTGCCTCAACTTTTCCGATATTTCTTTTTCAACTTTCCTAATCACTATCGCTTTTCTAATTTCTCTAAATAAAGAAATAACTTTCAGATAAAGATTTCTAAAAATATCTTTAATCTTAGAAAACACTCTATCCTTCATAATTCTGTTGATTATTCTCTCTTTTCTTCCTAATATCAGAGTATATCATCACAAATATGATAAGTACCGTACCAATCGTTATGCAACTATCAGCAACATTAAATATGTAAAATCTCCACACATTACCAATACCAAAATCTATAAAATCAGTAACGTACGAAAAAAGTATTCTATCTATCAAATTCCCAAAAGCTCCACCCCATATAAGTCCAAAACTCACTTTTACTAAAGGTATTAAAGAAATATCAATTTCCTTCGAAATCGATACATAAATATAGACCAAGAACAGTATTATAAGAATAACCAAAAACGGCAAAACAACGTGTATAAAACCAACCTCAGGCGAATTAAATATACCAAAACTTATACCTCTATTAAAGACAATAGTAAACCTCAATAGATCACCAATCACACTTACAGATTTACCCTCCTCCAAGAAAGTTCTAGCAAGATATTTCGTTATCTGATCAAAAAACAGAGATATGAACACTACAGAAAGCGTTACCTTATTTACGATAGCAAACTCAGTAACGCTCTTAAAAGTTACCATCAATTTAGCAACAAAATTTTTCATAAACTACAATTTTAATATAAATGTTTAGAATATATAAATTCAAGATAATTCCAAAACGATGGAAATGTTTTCGATGTACATCTATAGTTTTCTATTACTATTCCTTCTAACCTAAGACCTAACAAAGAGAATCCCATTGCCATCCTATGATCGTTATATGTTGATATTTTTGAAGGAATATAATGTCTTTGAGGCACTATTTTTAAACCATCCTTATACTCCTCAACAACACCTCCAACTTTTGTTATTTCATTAAATATTGCTTTTATCCTATCTGTTTCTTTAACTCTTAAGTTATAAACATTTCTTATAACAGTTGGTCTATCTCCGAACATTGCAATAACAGCCAAAGTCTGAACCAAATCGGGTATATTGTTCATATCTATTTCTATTCCCTTTGGTTTACCATCACCTTCAACCGATATATATCTTTCCCCAACCTCAACTCTACAACCAATCTCTTTTAGTACATCAAGAAACTCTATATCACCTTGTATTGTATTTTTACCTACACCATATACTGTTATTTTTGAAGGAACTATAGCGGGAATTGACAAGAAATAAAATGCATTTGTCAAATCAGGTTCAACAAAATACTCCTTTTCCCTATCTAACTCTTTTCTAGGAATAAAAATTGTTTTATAGTCTTCATTCTTCGAATGAACACCAAATTCTTCAAGCAATTTCGAAGTTAAATCCACAAACGGTCTTGAAACTAACTTATCAGTAATTCTTATCTCAAGTCCTTCATCATACATAGGCGCGGATAACATCAAAGATGAAATATATTGACTACTCAGCTTACCAGATATTTCAACCACACCACCCCTCACTCTACCTTCACCTTGGACAAAAACAGGCGGAAAACCATTTAGATCAGTTATATTAACTCCTATCTGCTTTAGAGCATTCGTAAGATCTCCTATAGGTCTTTCTCTCATTCTTTCTTCACCATCTATCAAAAACCTACCATTCAGAAGCGGAACAAAGCTACACAGAAACCTCATAGTAGTGCCAGAATTACCAGTAAAAATCTCAACCTCTTTATAATCATCTATACGTTCACCACCCAATTTAACTAATAACCCATCATTAACCCCGCTACCTATAAAATCTAAAAATTCTCTGATCTCAGGAAACTCATTTTCCCTTGAGAAATATTCCTTATGAATTGTGAAACCGAGTTTTCTCAAAGAATCCAACATGTAGTTAGTATCATCAGATACAAGAACATTTTTAATAACTATTCTTTTCTTATTCAAAACAGATAACAACAAAACTCGATTTGTTATACTTTTCGATCCTGGTACTGTAAGCGATTTCTCTACATACTTTTTCAGAGGTGTAATTTGAACATCATTACCTATAAATCTTAACATCTAAACCCTCTGACTATATTTTGCTTAACGCCTGATCAAGATCTTCTATTATATCTTCTACATTCTCTATACCTATAGAAAGTCTTACAAGGTCTACTGTTGCTCCTGCTTCTTCTTTTTCTTTTTCTGACAACTGTTGGTGAGTAGTTAGGTAAGGATATATAACCAAAGATTTTGCATCTCCTATATTAGCAAGATGAGAAAAAAGTTTTAGAGAATTGACAAAGATCTTTATTTTTTCAACTCCTCCAGGTATTCCAAATGTTACTAATGCACTTGCTCCTTTTGGCAAATATTTTCTAGCATTTCTGTAAGATGGATGAGATTCAAGTAGCGGATAACTCACCCACGATACTTTTGGATGTTTCTCTAAGTATTTAGCTACAGCTAGGGCATTCTCTGAATGTCTCTGCATCCTAAGATGTAACGTTTCAAGTCCCTGTAAGAAAAGGAATGAGTTAAAAGGACTTATACAAGAACCAATATCTCTAAGCAATTGCACTCGCGCTTTTACTATATAAGCCAATGGACCTAAATCAGTATACTTAAGACCGTGATAACTTGGGTCAGGTGTTGAAAATTCAGCAAATCTACCGTTATCCCAATTAAATTTACCAGAATCAACTATAACACCCCCTATCGATGTTCCATGACCTCCTATAAACTTTGTCGCCGAATAAACAACTATATCAGCTCCATAATCAAATGGTCTTAGCAAATAGCCAGTTGGTACAGTGTTGTCAACTATAACTGGTATACCATGTTTATGAGCTATTTTCGATATTTCCTCAAAGTCCGGTACATCAAGTCTAGGATTACCTATACTTTCCAAAAATATTGCTTTCGTTCTATCGTTTATTTTCTCTTCGAAATTTCTAGGATTAGAAGCATCAACAAAATGTGTTGTTATCCCCAACCTTCTTAGCGTCCAATTGAAAAGGTTCCAAGTACCACCATACAAACTTTTCGAACTTATTATTTCATCTCCAGGTTTTGCTATATTGAGAATAGAATAAGTTATTGCAGCTTGACCAGAAGATAAAGCCAGAGCACCTACTCCACCTTCCAAAAGAGCCATTCTCCTCTCAAAAACATCAGTAGTAGGGTTCATTATCCTAGTATAAATATTACCTGGTTCCTCAAGAGCAAATAACCTGACAGCGTGATCCATATCCCTAAAAACATAAGAAGTCGTCTGATAAATAGGAACTGCCCTAGAACCCGTTGAAGGATCCGGTTCCTGACCACCATGCAAAAGAATCGTCTCTAATCTATGCTTAGACATCACTAACAACCTCCGCGAATAAATTATGAAAGTATAAATTTAAACTTTACAAACTTAGTAGAAGATATCTAAAAAATCCAATTCACTGAATCCTTTTTTTCACCTATCCTTCCTAGATTTTACTCTTATAAGTTATCTTATGGCAATCATGTTTCTTTACATCTAAATATTGGTATACCCTCTACATCCTTACTATTCCCTCTTATGCTTTCATAAACATCTCTCGAATCACAAACCCCATCTACAAAAAAACAATATACCACTCCCCACTAGCCTTAACAACCCCTTAACCACAAGGTCTAAAAAATATTGCCAAAAAATTCGATAAACCTTTTGAAAAACCCTATACCTTCAAGAAATCACCTTTCTCTAGAAGTTATAAAAATAACTTTTTGTAAAGATAGACCGAAGAAATAAATTTAGGAAATTAGATTTTTAACATAGCTTTCTAAAAGTATCTACTTAAACAAGACTTAATGGTAATAGTTCTTCTAAATTTATAGAAAACTCCCAAGGAAATTACTCCTAAAGAATGAACTTCTAAACCAAACCAATAAAGTTTTATAATTCACGTATTATGAAATTTAAATTACTTATACTAATTGCAATTCTGGTAGTATCACTTTTGACAGGACTTCTGGTTTATATTAGCTTGGTATTTGATCCTAATATCCTAATTTCTCAAATTACCTATACTCTAGAAACTAACTATAACCTTAAGACAAAATACAAGTTTGTAAACAAAAATATTCTATCACTTATAAACGGAATAAAATTTGAAGATATAGAAATATATTCAAAAAACAATAAAAAGCTAATATCATCGAAGAGAGTTTATATAAACATTAACTTGTTATCGATATTAAATTCACCTGAAATTACTAGTATTAACATCATTTCTTCTAAAGCAAACCTTAACCACATCCTCGAATACTTAAATTCAAAAGAAGGGCAAAAAATATTTTCACAAGAAAATACAAATAACTACGGAGGAATAAATATAAACTATATAAATTTTAGCGATATTGAAGTTTTGTATGAAGGTAAAAAACTTAAACTCGATTATCTAAACCTCAACACAAAGAATTTTTCTGTAAATGGATATCTTGCTAATACAAGAAGCAAATTTCTATTTGACGGTACAAACTTTTTGATTGACAAGTTGGATGGTAGTGAAATCATAGGTAACATAAATTTAAATAAAATAGAAGGCAAAATCATTGAGGGAGAAAAGATAGTTTCATACATAAAGACTGCTACTCTTTCAAACATTTCCGTTCTCGAAAACATTAACATAATTGGAAATCTTAAGAACCTCCAATTCATACTCAATATAAGCAATACATCTTTAGTCGAATATAAAGACCTTATAAATCTAAACAATATAACTATATATCTTAGCGTAAAAAACAATATAATAGGAAACTTCGATCTTTTAGATACTATATCATGTAACTTCAGCATCATCAAAGACAACATAAAAGGCAAACTAAAGATCAAAGACTTCTCTAATAAACAAATACCTACTGTATTTAGCAAAATCAGTAACATAATCGAAAAGTTTATTACAAAAGGAGAAATTTCATTTAATGTAAATCCAAAACAAATAACCTTGTCTGGTAACTTAAATTTAGATATCTACACGAATTTAAAGAATAATCTACTAAAGAATCTAAAAGTAACAATGAACTTCAGAGGAATAGATCTAGAAACTACTATCTATTCGAAAACTCCAAAAAGTGATATAAAAATAGACAGTTTGATTAGCTTCGATAGGGAACTTAAACTCAGAAAAATCGATTTAACATCAAGTAAAATCGACACATACGACATTACACAAGGTCAAAATCATAATGAATCAAACAATCAAATTTCGGTGGGAATTGGCAAAATTCCTATAAAAATAGATAATGTTCCTATTGATATTAGTGTAAACGAGATAATTCTAGGCAAAAACACACCAAAAATTTTCAATTTATCCATGAGTGGTAACGTAAACTTTGACGTTAATAGATTTAGTGTTTCTTTAGATGAGATTAGCTTTATAATAACCGGAGCCAAAGTTTTAGCAAAAGGAGATTTTGAATACGGTGATAAACTCAAACTCAATTTTAAATTCTTACCCATCGAAATCAATCTATTTACTATATACTCAAATATCAATTTATCAGATATAGGAGGTAAGGTTTTAGGTAAAGGATTCTTAAAAAACTTAGAGATTTCCATAAGCAATAATATTTATGCTAAAGGGAGTTTATACATTAGCAACGTTGAACTTATTGAAATTCAAATTCAGAATGAACTTACCAAGCTTCTAAACCTAGATCTAAGACACATTTTCATTGATAAAGGAGAACTTGAATTTGAAGTAGTAACGAATATGCTAAAAGGGATTGGTAATATTACTGGAGACGTTGTTTCAGAATTTAGTTTTTTCTCAAACGAAAGTAAACTAAAAGTAAAATTTGAATACATTAAAATAGATAGAAGTATAATCGAAAATGTACCTAAGATATTTTTTGTGAGAAATGAAATAAATGGTATTAAGTACAAAATAGACGAGAAATACCTGAGTTTTGACAAATTCGAAATAGAGGTATTCTACTGAGATTTGACAAGGTTTGGAATTTTTATTATATTATTTATACCAAGTTTTTTGTTTTTACTTTTGATAATGTAGTTTTTATTGGGGGTGTGTTATGGCAAAAATAATTTCTTTTGGAGATAATGCAAGACAATCTCTTTTAAGAGGAGTTGAAAAGTTAGCTAATGCTGTGAGTGTTACTTTGGGTCCGAGAGGTAGAAATGTGATACTAGAGAGAAAATTTGGTGCGCCTCTTGTGACTAACGATGGTGTTACAATTGCGAAAGAAATTGAGCTTGAAGATCCTTATGAAAACATGGCAGCACAACTTGTTAAAGAAGTTGCCACAAAAACTAGTGATGTGGCTGGAGATGGTACCACTACCGCTACTTTGCTAACACTTGCTATTGTTAAAGAAGGGATAAAGAATGTCACTGCTGGTACTAATCCAATGATGATAAAAAGAGGTATTGACAAAGCATCACAAAAAGTTGCTGAGGAAATCAAAAATATTGCAAAACAAGTTCAATCAAGTGACGATATAAAGAATGTTGCTACAATATCAGCTAACAACGATACAAAAATAGGAGAGCTATTAGCTCAAGCAATGGAAAAAGTCGGAAGAGATGGTGTTATAACCGTTGAAGAAGGAAAGTCATTAGAAACAACTCTAGAAGTTGTTGAAGGTATGCAATTCGATAGAGGGTACATTTCTCCCTATATGGTTACAAACGCTGAATCAATGATAGCAGAACTTGAGAACCCTTATATCTTAATCTACGATAAAAAACTCTCTTCCATAAGAGAACTTGTTCCTTTACTTGAAAGGGTTGCTCAATCTGGCAGACCATTGCTTATAATAGCTGAAGATGTTGAAGGCGAAGCACTAGCAACACTAATATACAACAAGTTGAGAGGTGGTTTATTGAGTGTTGCTGTTAAGGCCCCAGCCTTCGGAGAAAGAAGAAAAGCCATGCTTGAAGATATTGCAATACTGACAGGTGGTCAGGTTATTTCCGAAGAAAAGGGAATGAAGTTAGAAAACACAACAATTGATATGCTAGGTAGAGCAGAAAAAGTCAAAGTTGATAAAGAAAATACAACCATTATAAATGGCGCTGGTAACCCTAAGGATATTCAAGCAAGAATTGCTCAAATCAAAAAACAGATACAAGAAACCACATCAGATTATGACAGAGAAAAGTTACAGGAGAGGCTTGCTAAGCTTTCAGGAGGTGTTGCAGTTATAAAAGTTGGTGGTGCAACTGAGGTCGAAGTTAAGGAGAGAAAAGCAAGAATAGAAGATGCACTACATGCAACAAAAGCAGCAGTTGAAGAAGGAATTGTCCCAGGAGGCGGTATCACCTATCTATACCTTGCTGATAAGCTTGATAGTATAAAAACAGAATTTCCTGAAGAAAAAGTAGGTATAGAAATTGTGAAGAAAGCTCTTGAAATTCCTTTGAAACAAATTTGCCAAAACGCAGGTATAGATGGATCCGTAGCTATAGAAAAAGTTAGAAATAACAAATTTGGATACGGTTATAACGCACTAACCGATAAGTGGGTTGACGACTTGGCAAAAGATGGTGTTATAGATCCAGCTAAAGTTGTAAGAAGTGCTATACAGAATGCTATAAGTGTTGCAGCCCTAATATTGACAACTGAAGCGTTAGTTGCAGAAAAACCTGAAAAGAAAAAGGAAACAACTCCAACCCCAGGAATGGGCGGAGACCTTGAGTACTAAAAAATAATAAAGAGAGGGGTGTTCTCCCCTCTCTTTTACTTTCATAATCTATCATTTCATCACCTATTAGTTGATACTATCACTACTAACTTGCTTATCTCACCTGGTGGAATCGTCAAGTTGCCATATTTCGTAGGCACTACTATATTAGGAGATGTTATACTACCTTGTACTAACTCACCCTTGAAAGTCTGAATACTGTGAACATTATTAGTTACCATTAATATCCTTTGTATAGACGTTATATTAAAGTTCAAGTCACCGTAATCTGTTCTTATTCTTATAGTTATGTTTGTATATCTAGCATCCATAGGGACATTTATAACAGACCCATCTAAAGTCACTATCGTTAATTTATCACTAAACACTCTTATGGGAAACATTAGAAAAGCCATTATCAATAGTGTTAATAACGTCTTTGTCTTCATACATATTCCCTCAATTTAAAAATATCGGAATCAATCTTAGTCTTGCTTCAATAAAACTTTGTTATAGAAAAAAATATTTTCTTCTCTAGAAGATTTAAACTTATTCGTTAATCCAAATAAACTTTCAGTAGGACTCAAAAAAAGATAACCATCATCATTCATCGAAATATATATGTTATCTAAAACTTTCTTTATCGACTCTTCATTCATATATATAAGGACATTCCTACACATAACTACATCAACATTTCTTAAACCACTATCATAAAGAAGATTATGGAAATCAAACCTTATGTACTTCTTAAACTCTTCTTTCACACCAAACTTATTGTCATCTACTTTAAAGAAGTATTTATCTAAAACATATTGAGGTACATCCTGAAACTTTTCCTTTGAGTACACACCTCTCTGTGCTATCTCTAAACACCTCAAGCTTATATCTGAAGCGATTATTTCTAACTTCATTTTTATTCCATTTTCTTCAAAAGACTCAAGAGCTGAAATTAAAAGCGAATAAACTTCTTCACCAGTAGCACATCCTGCACTCCATAACTTTATTCTAAACAACCCCTGTTGCTCTCTTTTAATAGCTATTTCTGGCACAACTTTATTCCTTATAAACTCAAACTGATCAGGATGCCTGAAAAACTTTGTGAAGTTCGTAGTAATACTATCAATAAATTCCATCATTTTATCATTGTCTCTAATAACTAACCCCAAATAATCTTCTGGAGATAAGTTCTCCTGTTTCGATTGTTGTAAAATCTTTCTTTTTAGTACTGAAACATTGCTATTGGTGAAATATATCCCACTCCACGAATGAATGATCTCTATATACTTACTCAACGTTCTGTCAGAAATGTCTTCCATTACTTAGTAGTCTAAAAATAATCATATCTATTTTTCAAAAAGTCTCAAAAAACTACCTATCTAGTAATCCATTCTCTCTAGACTAAATACCACATCTAAACGATACCTTTATACTTTCCTCTTACTTCTATAATCCTAACCATAAGTTATTTACTCAACAACCTATTGTTAATTAATCAAATACCCACAAAGAATGTAAATATTGAAAAGAAAACAATCAGTCCTTATAATAAGCAATGTCAAAAAGATGAAGTTAACAAAGTTATTTAGCAAAATATTTGATAAACTACCTAGTAAGAAAAAAGCCAAAAAAATCTCAAATTTCAGGAAATCAATATTTGGAATAAGATTCAGACTAATATTTGGGTTTAGCCTGATATTTCTAATATCAATGTCAATACTACTGATAATCACCTACTCGCATCAATATAATCTACTTTTGAACGAAAAAATACAAGTTGCAAATAACTTAAGCAAAACTATAAGCAGTGTATCAGAAATACTTTTAGAAAACGATCTAGATAGATCAAAGCTAGAACTAGAAAATAAGAGAAGATTTGTATATTCAAATATAGAAAGTTTTATAAACATAAACCAAGACGTATTACAAGTAGTAGTAACTGATAAAAATAAAAAAATAATACTTTCAAAAGGGCAGAAAATTATACCTCCCACCAATATAAAAGCAATACTATCAAAAGTAGAAAACCAAAAAATATTAGATACCGAAAAAACAAACATCTCTTCTGGAACAACAAATATCTATAAGTGCAAAATAATCATACTACCACTCTACCAAACATCTGGATTGCTAGTAAGCATAAACGAAGATTTCGATAAAATCTATAAAAAGCTCTACGAAACAGGATTAAACCTAAAGGATAAAGAAAGAATATATGATTACCTCAAAAACAAATATAGTGAAATATTAGAAGACAAAATTATAAAAAGAAAAATTCAAAACCCAGAATCCAAAAAACAGGATGAAATAATTATCACAAAAGACATTGACTATCTATTTCTTGAATTATACAAATATCTGTACGTAAACGGTAAATTAACATTAGACAGAAAATCTGCTTACTTACTAGACAAAGATTGGCTAGATAGAGAAAAAAGAAACATCGAAAAAGGTATTATAGAAGGTAACCTAACATTAGTAAAAAATTCTTACGAAGAGATATTTAAAGAGATATCAAAACTAAGAGAATTCGGTGAAAAAAGCAAGTTCATAGGTTACAATATCGTGGTTTTCAATATAACAAAAATCAGCAAAGAAATAAACAACTATCTTAGAAACTTAATAATAATATTCCTTAGCATATACACACTAAGCATAATTACCATATTTCTTGTATCAAAAGTATACGTCAAAAACATAAAGAAATTAGAAAACTGGGCAATAGAAATCACAAATGGTAACCTATCTGCAAAAGTCGACATAAAATCAAACGACGAAATTGGAAGATTATCGGATATATTTAACCATATGTTAGAAGAAATTATATCAAAGTATCATTTGGAAAAATTTGTCTCAAAAAGCACAATAAACATGATCAAAGAAAAAAAAGATAAAGAGCTCTATCTAGGTAAAGTTGGTAGAAAGAATCTGGCTTTCATGTTCAGTGACATAAGAGGATTTACAAACTTTTCAGAAAAAAATGACCCAGAAATAGTCATTGAAATTCTAAACACCTATCTAGATATCCAATCTAGAATAGTGAAGAAATATAAAGGTGATATTGATGATTTTGTAGGAGACCAAATAATGGCACATTTCGGAGGAGAAAAGAAAGCAGATACCGCAATAAAAGTAGCAATAGAAATAATACAATCAATAGATAAACTCAACAAAGATAGAAAAGAAAAAAATTTACCCATATTTGAAATAGGTATAGGAATTCACATAGGAGATGTTGTTATTGGTAACATAGGAACAGAATTTAGAATGGACTTTGCTTGTATAGGAGACACAGTTAACACGTGTTCAAGATTATGCTCAATAGCAAAACCAATGGAAATAATAGCTTCAAAGAGTATAATTGAAGCATCTAGTGGCAAATTCAAGTTCATAGAACTACCACCAATATCCCTAAAAGGTAAAGAGAAACCTTTCGAAATATGCAAAATAATCGTCTAAAAGATAAATAAAAAATCCTTATATTTAAATGCAGTAACAGCTACAAAAGTAATAACTCTGCATATTCATACCATACTACAAATAATACAACTATTGAAAACATATTTG
>JBKBIJ010000015.1:0-17180 GCA_046299455.1 Brevinematia bacterium
ATCACCACTTAAAAAATTCCCACTTCTATCAACATCTATAACTTTAGAAATATCTGATATGCTATCAATATCTATCACTTCTACATCCCAGTTGAAAGTCAATATATTTTGAGGCTTTCTAGAAATTGTATCTTCAAAGGTTATACCATCAAAAGAATCATTTTCAATTATTGTTTCTAATGCACTAGAAAAAACATCTTGTATTAAATCTCTAAAACACCTCAAAAATGATACATAAATACCTAGATTAGAAAACTTAGACTTTTGACTAAAGCCTATAAACTGACCAAAAATCGAGTTTTTTATATCCTCAAACTCAACCTTATCTCTCAAATCCCTAGATTTAGAGGAAATAAAACAGGCAATTTTACCAAACGGTATATTCGAAGTTACTTCACTAACTGCATTTGAAAAATTATTAACAGATGTTTTCCATATCTGATCGGAATTTAGTATAATCACTATCTCGTTTTCACTAACGTCATTCTGGATTAGATGAGATATACCAAGACTAACAGCTTTCAGAGTACCTCTTGATTCTTTTTCTACTATATGATTTACAGAAGAAGTTTTTAGAATTTCCATAGATTGATTCTTTACGAAGAACTTGAACTTCTCCGGAGCAATCACAAATATATCATTGACATTTACCACTTCTCTAAGAAACTCAATGGTTCTCTGAAAAAGTGACTTCTCAAACAATATTTTGCTAAATTGTTTTGGTAAATTGTCCCTAGAAATCGGCCATAACGACTTGCCTTTGCCACCGCCTAATAGTAATACCTTCATATCAAAGTGATTATAAAATACAAGTAATAAAAATACAAACTTAGAGTTACTCTCGGTTATAATTTTAGAAACATAAAGCACTGGAGACTGAATATGAAAGCAAAAGAAATTACATCGAATTTTGAAAATCCTGAAAAAATAGTAGGTTTCAAAACAAATAATGGATATATAGATTTAATTTCTGAAGTTAAAGATACCCCAAACCTTAAGCCAATATATATTGAAGATGAGGAATACTATGAATTTGTAAGGCATACTGCCGCACACGTAATGGCTCAGGCAATACAAAGAATATATGGAAAGAACGTAAAACTAGGAATCGGACCAACCATAGAAAACGGCTTCTACTACGATATAGATCTTGAAACAAAAATTTCTGAAGATGATCTACCCAGAATAGAAGAGGAAATGAAAAAAATAGTAAAAGAAAACTTAAAACTAGAAAAATTAGTTTTAAGTAAAGAAGAAGCATTAAACCTTTTCTCTGATCTTGGACAAACCTATAAAATAGAACTCATAAACGAAATAGAAGACGATGTTGTTTCTGTATATAAGCAAGGAGAATTTATTGATCTTTGTAAAGGACCACATATCGAAAAGACAGGAAACATACCTATAGACGGTTTCAAACTAACAAGTGTATCGGGAGCTTATTGGAAAGGAGATGAAAGAAACAAAATGCTTCAAAGAATATATGGAGTACTCTTTAGAACAAAAGAAGAATTAGATAGATACCTATGGCAAGTTGAGGAAGCAAAAAAAAGAGATCACAGAAAATTGGGTAAAGAGTTAAAATTATTTTTATTTTTTGACGAGTCGCCTGCAATACCATTTTGGTTACCAAATGGTATGTTTATAAAAAACACGCTAATATCTTTCATGAGAGAACTACTTTACGAGAACGGATATATAGAAATACAAACTCCTATCATAATGAAAAAAGAAATATGGGAAAAATCAGGGCACTGGCAAAACTATAGAGAAAACATGTTCTTAGCATTTACCGAAGATGAAAAAAAGGAAGAACCTAAACTAGCTGTAAAACCTATGAGTTGCCCAGGTAGCATATTGGTATTCAAATCAGAAATTAGATCATACAAAGATCTTCCAATGAAACTCCTAGAATTCGGAAATGTACATAGATACGAAAGAGCAGGAGTATTACACGGTTTACTTAGAGTTAGAGGATTTACCCAAGACGACGCTCATATCTTTTTAACTCCAAATCAAATAAAAGAAGAAACTATAAACCTCATAAAACTAGTTGATACTGTCTATAAAAAGTTTGGATTTGATTATTCCGTTGAGCTATCTACAAAACCAGAGAAATATATAGGAACGGATGAAATGTGGGAAAACGCAACAAACAGCCTTAAAAACGCACTTGACGAAATGGGAATAAAATATGATATCAAAGAAGGTGAAGGTGCATTCTATGGCCCTAAAATAGATTTCCACTTAAAAGATGCTATCGGAAGAACACATCAATGCGGTACAATACAACTAGATATGGCATTACCTGAAAAATTTGATGTAAACTACATCGGTGAAGATGGTAAACCACACAGAGTAGTAATGATACACAGAGCAATATATGGTAGCCTAGAAAGATTCATTGGAATACTCATAGAACATTTTGCCGGAAAGTTTCCACTATGGTTATCACCAATACAAATAATAATACTACCAGTTTCCGAAAAATTTATAAGCTACGCAAAGAAAATAGAAAAAACCATTAAAGAAAATGGATTTAGAGTAAAAGTTGATACAGATAACGAAAAACTTGGATTTAAAATAAGAAGAGCACAACTAGAAAAAATACCCTTCATGTTAATAGTAGGACAAAAAGAATTAGAAGAAAATACAATTTCCGTAAGATCACGAGACTCAGGCGACATGGGTAATAAATCCATAACAGAATTTATAGATATCCTAAAAAATACTATCTAAAACATTACATCAAAACGAGAATACCCAAAAATCTATAAATATCTATTACCCTATCACAATATCCTCTAAACACATTTCTTTCTTTTCTAAGTGATATATTGAGAACGTTTCAAAAATATTACTCTCTCATTTAAAGATGTTCAATAATCTATCATCTAAAAAGTCGTATAATCTGTTAAAAAGTCCCATTACTTTAAGAAACTACCTCTCCAATAACTGCTCTGTTTTCGGTACAAATTCTTTTTAGAAATCGTAAGACAGGAAGTAGTATTTGTCTAATTTGTTTTCTTTTTTATTCTCCTTTGTTTAGTTATTTATCTTTTGCTTTTAGGCTGTGGTATTGTTTCAGAATTTGTAGGGGCTTATAAGGTCTATTACTTCAAGAAATTCTCATTTTTTAGAATTTATAAAAAATAGAAATGTCATAAGAAGCGTATTTGGACAGGCTTTAGTAATGATAAGAGCAAAAAAGAAATTTTTGAATAAGTTGTAAAGAGGGGTATGAGAAAAAGGGATTTAGAAAATTAGATTTTTGGTACAGTTTTATCTAAACTTGAAAGAGATGTGAAATCGAATATATATTATTCCAGGGGAAGATTATGGATTATAAAAAATATATAAGAGATATACCTGATTTTCCAATTAAGGGAATAATATTTAGAGACTTGACAACTCTTTTTAAAGAGGGTAAAGTTTTCAAAGAAGCGGTTAATGAACTTTATGATCTAATAAAAGATATAGAGGTGGATAAGATAGTAGCTCCTGAATCTAGGGGTTTTATTTTTGGTTCCTTACTTGCGTATCTGAAAGGTTGTGGTTTTGTACCAGTAAGAAAACAAGGAAAGTTACCTTATAAAACGATATCTTATACGTATTCTTTAGAGTATGGTAATTCTGTTTTAGAAATGCACGAAGATGCTATATCGAAAGGAGATAGAGTACTAGTTGTTGATGATCTTTTGGCTACGGGGGGTACAGCTAAGGCAATGATGGATATGGTATCACAGCTTGGTGGTAATGTTGTGGGAGCTGCGTTTTTGGTGGAACTTTCTGCACTTAATGGTAGAAAAAACCTAAGAATACCGGTTTACTCAGTTGTAGTGTACTAGTAAATGAATTTAATTTTTTCTAAGTACTTAATTTTATCTCTTTTTCTTGGATATTCACTTGTTTACTTTGTATTGATGGCTGTTTTTGTTGACTATTCATTGTTATTTTTTTTGCTTTATTTTATTGGATTGTTTATTGTTTTGATGCTTTACAAAAGGGTGTTTTTTGTAAGCAAAAACATATTAACGGATTTTGTCGAAATAGTGTTTACGAAGATATACAATTTTCCAAATAAGAGAGAATTTTTCAACGTAATAAAGAGTATTTTTGGTATTTTGGGTATCAAAGTAGAAACGATAACAGTTTTATTTGATTTTGGTAACTCCTCGTATGATTTTTTAGGTTCTGATTTTAGTGATGTAAAGGAAGTGAGTTTAAGGAGAGAAAAAGTTTTGTTAGCTGGCTTCATAGAATCTTTTAAGGTTAGGCTACCTTTTGTTGATTTAAAAAACACCACCTTGCTTCCAAATGATGTTTTTGAAAATTCGAAAGAGTTTATGAAGATGTTTAGTTCAAATTTTTTGGTGCCTATCTATTCTCCTGATTTCAGGCTTGTTGGAATGATATTTTTCAGGGCTGGTAGAATAAGATTTAAAAGTTTGTTCTATTTATCTCAACTTATAAACATAGTGAGTACAATGTTTAAAGTGATGAACGAGAGTGAAAAAAAGAAGGTAATCGAAGAAGATATGAAAATTGCTTTTCAGATCCAGAGCAAATTAGTTCCAACGGATTACATGGTAAATAATTGGTTTGAGTGTTATGGTGTATATATTCCTGCTTACAACATTGGTGGAGATTACTTGGATATAATAGAAAAAAAGAATAGTTTCTTTTTTACGATAGGTGATGTTTCAGGAAAGGGAGTTTCAGCAGCTTTAGTATCAACTATGGTGAAAACTATACTCAATAGTACCGAAATTAGTTCAAAAAACATATCAAAAGTTGTAAAGAGCGTAAATAATCATATTTACCGATGGTTTTACGATGATGAAAACATATTAACCTTTCTTACATTGTTTATTGGTAATTATGTGCCAAGTACCAGAAATTTTTATTACATAAATGCAGGACATGTACCACCAATCCTGGTTAAAAGTAGTGAGCTAGTGCTATTGACTCCAAATTCTAAACCTATAGGTATTTTCGAAAAACTAAATCTAAAGAAGCAATCTGTGAGTATATCTAAGAACGATATAATGGTATTATATACCGATGGACTTATAGAGCAGATAGATGCAAGAGGTAGGGAGTTTGGTATTAATCTTTTAAAGAAGATTCTAGTTAGGCTAAGAGACTCAGATTCTAAAAAAATAGTAGAAGAGTTGGTTAAGAAACTAAGAGAATTTTCCCAAGAAAACATAAATGATGATGTGTGTATATTAGTAGTCAAGTTTAAATAGTTTTAAGAGCTTTTTAAGTACAATACGGATTTTGAGACGTCATTCAATAGCTGTTTTCAAATTTAATATTTCGTTATTATTTTATTAAAATTTATTTTCATGAAGGTACTAATCATTGGTGATAGTGATGTTGTTGAAATTTTAGTTAGTGAGTTTATAAAGAACAATGTAGACATATATCTGATATCTACCGAGTCGATTCCGTTAGCTACGAATTTTGAAAAAGTGGATAATTATTCTGAGTTAGGAAAAAGCTTTTTTGAGGATAAAGAAATAGATTCGTTTGATAAATGTATAATTTCTCTAAGTGAAAAAAATATTCTTGATATGATAAATATCTCGACGATTCTCCTAGAACTAGGGGCGGACGTATTGGCTATATTGCCAAATAAAAAGTATAAAAATATATTTAGCAAACTTGGAATAGACCATATAATCCCTTCTTACGATGTGGCTTTTAGAACTGTAGGAGAAATAATGCTAAAGTTTGGACCTGTTGAGAGCGTTATACCTTTTATTGAAGACTACTTCATTACAAAAATTAACATTTCCCCAGATTCAAAAATATGCAACAAGAAAGTAAGCGAGTTAGATCTTAGAAATAAGTTTAATATAAACATCATTCTAGCGTTTCGAAAAGAATTTATAATGCTAGAGAAAGGTGTCTCAAAAACTTTTGTCGATAAAGTTGATATAAAGGCTAATACAACATTGACAAGTGACATGTCTATAGTAGTAGTTGGACCTTTTGATAGTATAAGAAAGTTTATTGACTACCTTTATGAAACTTGATTTCTAGAATAAACTTATCGGGTATATTATAAAAAAATTTTTCTGGATCTATTTTCCCTACGTTCATTTCTTTTATTTCTTGAATTTGATTTATTATCTCTTCACCAGTTATGAAGAGAAAGGTATCACCTTCTTTTATTTTAGAAAATTCGAAATATCTCTTATGTAAAGGCATTGGGATTATAGAATTCTTTCTTGTTATAAGAACTATTGACGTTTTACCATCATTTACTACGTCCATTTTAACAGAATTAGGTTTCACTAATCCACAAACTATGTTAACATCAACTTCTATTGGTGTTACTGACGCTACCAGATTTCTTATTTCTCTTGGTAATCTATAAATGTTTATTCTATTTCTAAAAAAGTATTCTTCTATCATTCCTTTGGCCAATGATGCAAGTGATAATGTGTGCAATGATTCTGGGAGTATCCATACAATACAAAAGAACATACCTTGTTCTGTTTCCTTGATTTTGTATATTACTGGTCTATCTAGTCCTTTTACTATTGAATTTACCGAAAATTCTTCTTTTGATATGCTAGAATTTTTTAATAGAGAATTTAACAAAACGTTGCTAACGGATTTATGCTTTTGGTAGAGAAATTTTTTACTTTTCCCTTCGATGATGAAATCCGCTAGTAAGTTCATGTAACTGCTAAGAAGTTTTCCTATAGAATCCATAGATCTTTGTTCATTTCTTGTTAAGATATCTCCTGTTATTTTCTTTCCTAGTGCAATTAAACCAAAGAATCTAGTGTTATGTTTTAGTACAATAATATATTTTGAGTTTCCGATTATTCTAAGAAAGTTCTCTATCTTATTTTCTCTAAATTCATCTATCTCATCTCTATTAAAGAAGTGTTTATTAGCTATATAGAGGTTTTTCCTTAAGTTTTTGGGTATGAGTTTGTATGATACAAACTTTGAAAATGAAAAATCTAAAATTTTGGCTAGATCTTTGTTGATAAAGCTAATAATTTTGCCTATAGTACTGATTTTTCTGAAGTTGTCAATGATAGTTAGGAAAATTGTGCTGCTTGATGTGTGAATAAATCTTGAGCTAACTCTATTTCTCACTAATGAGAATACAAAAAATGATAATAGTATAAATATAATGCCCAAGACTGTAAACGAAACGTAAATGGGAACATTAGTTACTGTTGTTAATACAATAATAAAAGTAATTGAAAATAGCAAGGATATTATAACCATTATCGATAAATCAATAGATATTTCTCTGACAACGTTTAACGAATTAACCATTAAAGTTGATATCACTAGTATTGGATAACCTATAACTATTAATGGTATGTAATATGATGAGATATTGAAAAATGTTGTTAATATTGCAAAAACAGATGGAATTAGTATGAATAGTAACGCACCTATCGAAAGTGGTAATAATATTTTGGGGAATTGATATAGTTTATGCCTTGATACTCTGAAATAATCGTATATTGGCATTACTACTGCGAATAAGCCACCGATACCTGGATAGAAGTAATACATTTCTTGAAACTTAACAACTTCTTTGATATCTGTATATCCTAGTAGGGATATTACTAAAAATGATATGCCAATGCTACTTGTTATTGAGATGATGATTATTCTTGTTTGCTTTTTGAATTTAACCAATGGAAAATATAAGAAGAGCCAAGCAATACTGATAGGAAACAGCGAAAAACTTATTCTTTCAACAAGAGTGATTATTAAGATGTCTGATAGCATAGAGCTTGCTGGCGTAGTTACGAAGTTTATTCCTGTTAAAATGTTTGCTAAGAGCCATAACTCACCTTTTATACTTTTGTTACCTAAGTATATTACTATACCTAATATTATCAGTAGTACTCCTGTAATTTGCCAGAACATTACAAATGCCACGAAATCTTTAATTTTGAATTCTTTTGCTCTAACGAATTTTATAAATATCTCTCCGTTAACTTCATACTCTACTTTAAGATCTTTTTCTACATCTAATTTGTTTAGCACAAAGTCCCAGAAATCTTTTGTAGAACTTATATTTTGATCATCAATCTTTTTTAAGATTGATGATGTTGGTATATTTGCTCTTCTACCTTCCCACCACTCGGGTATATCGTAAATGTTTATCACCTTTGTATGATATATGAAAAAACCAGGGAAGCATCTGTTAAGGAGTATTGAAGCTCTGTAAACAGTTAATGCTAGTGAAACCATCACAAAAATTAAGGATGAAACTATTAATATCTCTATCAGAGTATTTTTGAAATCCATATTTTTGTCCTTAGGAATAATATAATATTATAGATTGTTTACTTTCACAACTTTTTAAAACAGATAGTGTTAAAACTTAGTTTATATCTACATTCTTCCTGTTAACACGAATGATTCTTACGTAGGTGTTAAAGAAATCTACAAAAACTAATAAGTTATTAATCTAAATACTTTTTTATACATTAGGTTTAAAAAATATTGTTTTTTTTCATATTAGGTTAAATTCTTAATTCTTTGTTAGTAAAAGCTTCATGTATCTTGGGGGTGAATTTTGGTGATAAGTTAAGTTGAGAATGTTCCTGAATCTAATATCTATACCTTTTGTCAAAGGTTTTAGAAATCTCTAAATGTCTTACTAAAAAATACTTGAAGTTTATTAGGAGTTGAGTCTTTATATTGTGTATTTTTTACTATAGATAGCTTCGACTTTATAGTGGTTTAGAAATTTTAATGGTCATTTTTGAAACGGTCTCTCTTCTTGTTTTGAAAAGAAAGCACCGGGTATTTTATAATAACTCCTAAATTTTTGGAGGGGAGTATGGGTATTGATATGTCTCTTGTGAAAGAGCTAAAGGAGAAAACGGGTGCTGGTTTAATGGATTGTAAAAAGGTTTTAGAAGAAACTAATGGGGATATGGAAAAAGCAATTAAAATACTTAGGGAAAGAGGTTTTGAAGTTGCTGAGAAAAAGGCAAGTAGAGAAGCAAAAGAAGGTCTTGTGTTTATAAATTTAGAAGGTAGTAGAGGAATAATATTGGAAGTAAACTGCGAAACGGATTTTGTTGCAAAAAATGATGAGTTTAAGTCATTTGTTAATAAAGTTGGGAATGTTATACTTTCAAAGAATTTGAATGATTTAGATGAGGAAGTTGAGAATCTAAGAAAAGAAGCAGTTGTGAGATTTGGGGAAAACATAGTTATAAAGAGGTGGATAATTTTTACGCTTACAAGTGGTAATGTTTTTGATACTTATCAACATGGTGAAAAGTTAGGTGTTGTTGTTGAAGGTAAGATAGACAAATCTGATCAAGAAGCTGTTAGTTTGTTACATGATATTACATTGCAAATTGCTGCGATGGCGCCACAGGTTATAAGTAGCGATGATCTTGATAAGAACTTTGTTGAGGAAAAGAAAAAAGAATATATACAGGAGCTTGTGAGCTTGGGCAAACCAGAAAATATTGCTGAAAAAGCAGCTATGGGTAAGTTATCTAAGCTGTTTTCAGAACTTTGTTTGTATGATCAGCCATTCATAAAGGATGATAAAGGTGAGAAGAAGGTAAAAGATGTTGTAAACGAATATAAGAAAAAGAGTGGTAAAGATTTTGATATTATTAAGTTTTATAGATTTCAAATAGGGTAAGAATTTTGTGAAGGAGTAGCTATGTTGATGTATAATCTTTTCCCTAGGATTTATAAGAACATTAGTAAATGGATAGATGATATCGATAGGATCAAGTTGTTAGGTATTGACTGGATATATATAAATCCTATTTCTTATCCAGGTTTTTCGGGGAGCTTGTATGCAATAAAAGATCATTACAAGTTCAATCCTCTTTTTGTAGATAATAGTCTGAAGAAGTCGCCTGAAGATCAGTTTAAAGATTTTATAAGAAAGTGTAAGGCTAGTGGTATAAAAGTTTGTATTGACTTACTATTGAATCATACATCCATAGATTCAGTTTTGATCGAAGAACATAAAAATTGGTACAAGATCAGAGAAGATGGTGATGTAAAGAGGCCTGGTGCTTGGGATAATGGTATTTGGGTGGAATGGGGTGATTTAGCAGAAATAGATAATGAAGCTTCGCCAGATAAAAGAAATCTATGGAATTATTGGAAAGATTTAGTTGAATGGTATATAGATATGGGGATAGATGGTTTTAGGTGTGATTACGCTTACAATGTGCCGAGTGATTTGTGGAAGTTCATAATAAAATCTGCTAAATCGAAGAATCCAGATGTAAAATTCATGGCGGAGACGCTTGGTGGACCTTTCGATAAAAATGTAGAAATTGCTAAATCTGGATTTGATTATGTATTCAGTAGTGCGAAATGGTGGAATTATTCCGATCCATGGTTTATAGAGCAGTATTCTGCTTTTTCTAAATACTCTTCATCCATAGCGTTCCCTGAATCACATGATACTATTAGAATCTCGCAAGAATATGAAGAGGATTTGGCAAGAATAAAACAGAGGTTTATATTCACATCTTTCATAAGTGAAGGAGTGATGATACCCGTTGGCTTTGAGTTTGGATTTAAGAAAAAGTTAGATGTAGTATCAACAACTCCTGAAGATTGGGAAATACCATCTTATGACATATCAGCGTTTATAAAAAGAGTGTGGGATATAAAAAGTAAGTATCCAATACTTAGAGAAGAAGGTAAATCAATAGAAATTATCAATATTGACAGCGAAGTAAGTATGTTTTTGAAAAGAGGGAAGTATACAGATCAAGTAGCCGTATTTATGGTCAATAAAAATTCTGTTTCTAAAGTAAAGAGATATATAGACTTTTCTCAAGTCGTTGGATATTACGAGATAATAGATGTTCTTGATGAATTTTTTGTACCTAAGTTCTATGAAGTAGAGATTCCAAGAGCAGGTATAAAAGTTTTTGTTAACAAAATCCACTAAATAATTTTGAAAAAATTGGTTTTTCCGATTATCATATATGTATGCTAGTGAAATATAGGATTTATCAACTGCTAAAATACTCTTTAATGTTTATTGGTACTGTGATTTTGATAGTTTATTTAGCAAAAACGGATAGGTTACCTAAATTTATACCAGATGATGTTAGAAATAGTTTGGTAGATTTTAGTGATTATTTGTTGAGTTATGATTATATAAGATCGATATATTCACCTATAGAATCTACTATAGACTTTCTTGCAGATGATGGATATAGTTACAAGTACAATGTTGTTCCTAGAATGGTTCTTGAAAGGTTTGATAATGAGCTAAAGTCAATAGATAACACTATAAATTTGTTTCTCAATAATCCATTGTTTGAGACTTGGATAGTTCCTAATCTCATATCTTCAGATGGTATTTTGGAAGAAGTATTTAGAAATTACTTTCCTGAAAATCTTTATGTAGGTTTTTTTATTCTGTCTTCGAAGTTTGTAAATATATTTTCCTTAGGTTTACCTAAGGATGAGAATATAAAGTACTTTTTGAACTCTTCAGCTAAGTTTAAGTTTTACAGAGATTATTTTCTGGTTGTAAGAAAGCTTTCTAGAGATTTGGATTTTTTGGAGGGATTTTTTGTATTAGTTATCGATAAAAATAAATTTTTAAACTATGTTTTAAACAGTGAAAAGTCTGGTTTTGAATTAGTTTATATCGTTCAAGGTAATGATGTAGTGTATGTTTCTGGTGATGTATCTAAAGAATATCTACGCGATCAGTATAATTCTGATGTTATTTCTATACTTGGGAATACATTCAAGCAGAGTGTTATAGATTATCAGGATTTCAAAATTTGCTTTGTTCTTCCGAATCCAAGCTGGATTAGGTGGGTTTATATCGTTTTAAAGCTACTTTTACTTGCAGGGGTTATTGTTTTATTGTTTTACATAAACAGGTTGATAAAGCTTAAGATAAAACAAACAAGGGACATAAAACATCAGTTGATTAAAGAGCTAAAAGGTGTAGTATCAGGTAAGCAAGTTTTGGGAGGTGGTCAGTCTTTTTCTAATTTGCTTGTTAGAACTACCGAAGATAGCTTGAAATTTTTTGAAAATTTTGTAGAACAGGACATTAAATCAACAAAATATAAGAGGAGCAAAACGTCTATTTTCAGGTAACTAAAATGCCATTATTCGAGTACAATATACCTTCAAATATAGTTATTGGTAATGATATCGATAATAGGATAGGAGAAATTTCGAATAAATTAGGAGACAAAGTGATTATAGTACTTGAAAACTCAAAATATATTTCCGATAACAGGATAGGTGAGAAAATTGAAAGCAGTATAGGTATATTTACGAATAACATAATAGTATACGATGAGATAGAGAGAAGTGCAAATAATGATATAAAAATAGATAACTTAAAGGAAATTGTAGAAAGTGCTAGGCCAGATGTTATTGTTGGGGTTGGGGGATATCATGTATTGAGTGTTGCAAAAATGGTTGCTTCGATTTACGATAAAATTTTGTCTAACGATGATGTTTTCAAAAAAAGATATACTCAATTCAGAAGAAAAAGAGTGTCATATATTGAAGTACCTATAACGTTTGGTATAGTTCCTGGTCTATCGAAATTCTGTTTCGTTTATGAAAAAAGTTCAGGTTATAAAACAATATATAGCGATGTATATTCTTATGCAGATGCGATAATATTTGATACGTCATTAATATCTGTTTTACCACCTTACTATGTTGGTATTTTAGCTGTTGATGCTATGGCTTTAGCATTTGATGCATTTATATCAAGAAATTCTAATCCGATTTCTGATGCTTTTTCATTTAAGGCAATAGAAACTTTTTTTGTCAATATAAAGAAATTTACCAATGAACCAAGTAACATAAATATACTTCATAATTTATGCTACGCTGGTGTTATGGCAAGTATGTCTATCTCTCTTAGTTCGCCAGGCCTATCAACTGCAATTTCTCAAGCAGTTAACTCAGTATTAGATATTCCATCTGAGAGAATATCGTCAGTGATTTTCCCACATATTATTGACTATAATCTGACATCTGTACCTGGTAAACTTATACAAACTGCAATGGCTCTAGGTGAAAGAATACAAGATATAACTGTTATTGAGGCAGCTATAAAATCTGCAGAATCTATAAGAAAACTTCTTATGGACCTTAATGTACCTTTGAGGTTATCAGAAATTGAAGATTTTGATGAAAAGAAGATAGACAAAATTTCAGATATTGCTTCGAAGTACGATTTTATGGCTTTTTTGCCAAGAAGTGCTAGTAGAAACGAAATAAATGCACTCTTGCAGGCAGCTATTTAGGATAATCTATTCTTCGATGATACACATAACTAACAGTATCTTTAAGTGCTTTTAGAATTCTGTTTATATCTTTTAGGGTTAATTCACTTTCTGATAGGTCTTCAGAAATTATATGGCTTAATATCACGTTATCGATCTCATTTTGAATATCTTTAAGTTCTATTGAGTGATTAGATATTAAGGATCTTATTCTTGCTTCAATTTTATCACATAGAAACACTATAGCTGATTCTTTTGATGTTGGTAATTCAGTAGGGTATCTGAAAAACTCAATATCTACATTATATCCTTCTTTTTTAGCTTCGTTATAAAAGTACGATATTACACTTCTACCGTGATGTTCGTATATTATCTTCTCTATTTCGATTGGCAGTCTATACTTTATTGCCATTTTCTTACCTTTTATGGGATGTTTTTTTATGATTTCAGTATATTTTAAAGGGTTAACATTTTCTTTTGTTTTACCTTCTATATTTTCAGTGAAGTAGTCTGGGTTTTCTATTTTGCCTATATCATGATACAAAGCTCCAACCTTTGCTAAGAGTGAATTAGCTCCTATTGCCTCAGATGCTGCTTCAGATAACATGCTAACGTTTAATGAGTGATAATAAGTACCAGGTGCTTTTTCAAGAAGCTCCCTTAGAAGTGGTGTGTCAAGAGAGGATAACTCGTAAAGTATAAAGGGAGTTGCTATTCTGAAAAAATATTCGTACGTAGGTAAGACTAAAAACACTACTAGTAAGTTTACAAAAGTACTTATGAAAGATAGTATAAACATGTTTGGTAGTTCTCTTATGTCTGTGAACTCGATATAGTGAAGTACAACATAAATGCCAAAAGTTAGAATGAATAACACAATGAATATAAGGATGAAGTCGGATCTCTTTTTTAATCTGTGAGACATTATGGAAATAACTAATATTAGTACTATCCAGTGGATTATCAGAAGATAGCTCTGATGAACTAGCAAAAATAAAAACAGAATGTAACATATTCCTATTACAAGTGTTGATTTTCTACCAGAAACTAAATTGTTGATCACTATAAACGAAGGTAAAAGTGATGCAACTAAAGCACCATCATTTAAAGTACCTTTCAAAAATAGTTGTATATACAAAGATAAAAATAGTATGGAGCTGTTTATAGTAAGAATATCAGTATTTTTTATGTTTCTGAAAACAGATAAGCTAATTACCGATAATAGCGATAAACCAACTATTAGTAGTTCAAAAAGTATTACTCTTATTATTAGCTTTGATTTAAGATTTTTGAAATATTCGTTTAAAAGTTTTAAATCTTCATTGCTGATTGTCTTGCCTTTTTTTATGATTTCTTGTCCTTTTTTGATTTCCATTTCAAGGGGTATGTTTTTTAAGTTTGTATACTTTACAAACTCACTTTCATATAGTGAACTATCGAATATTGCATTAGGTAATATTGAGTTTGCCAATACGTATGCTAGCGAATTTTTGAGGGTTGGCAGAATCAGATCCCCAAGTATAGATTCGACAGCATCGTAAATATCGTCTATCTCTTTTACTGGGAAGAAGATTATGTATTTTGGGTAATAGATATTAGTTCCAAATATCACTACAATATTGGATAAACCTGAAAACTTTTCTGGAAATACGTTACTTTCTATAACTACTGTTTCTGATAGAATTCTCAAGAACAAGTTTATCATTATTTGTTTAGGTAAGCTCGAAAGTAATTTTATCTCTGGCGGTGTATTTTCATCCTTACTAAATGACTCTACAAACTTAACTATCCTATTAACTTCTTCTTCGATAGACATTTTTCTTCTTAATATTAAAGGAAAAAGCTTTTTTTCATATTCTATACTGTAGACGTTAGGTATACGTGTGTCTATTGTAGATACTATTGTTTTCTGGGCAACTTCGTTCTCCTTTAAGGATGATAAGATACTTCTAAATTTTTCACTTTCTTGAATATATGTTATGATTGGTATTGGTGTAACTATGATGATTATCGATATGAACAGAGTTTTATAATTTTTTATTCCTTTCTTTATAACTTTGGTAAAATCAAGTTCAAACATGGATTATACTCTTTCTAGGAGCATGGAGAAGATATTGTTGATATCTCCTGCTCCTAACAAGATTACAACAGAGTTATTTCTTATTAGTGAAGAAGCAATACTTATAGCTTCTTCTTTATTGTTAGCGAAGAATATATCGTTTGTTCTACCAATTTTTCTTAGTTCGTCTACTATCATCTTAGCAGAAACTCCTTCGATGTGTTTTTCCCTAGCACCATACACTTCGGTTACAATTATTTTGTCAGCTATATTCAATGCTAAGGCAAAATCTCTATAAAGGTAGTATGTTCTTGACCAAAGGTGAGGTTGAAATATAACAATGACTTCTCCTTTTCCAAGGTTCTTTGCTGAAGTTAGAGTAGCTTTTATTTCAGAGGGATGGTGGCCATAGTCATCAATTATGGTGATCCTTTCGTTTTCATACTTAACTTCGAATCTTCTTTCCGCATTTTTAAAATTCCTTAGACTATTTGATATTATGTGTGGATCAATACCAAGCGATAATCCTACACCAAACGTCGCAAGAGAATTGTAGACATTGTGTATACCAGGTAGATTTATGGAAGCAGTTGTGATAAAATTGCTTTTGAAGTATATATCAAATTCTGTTGTTTTGCTTTTGAGTTTTATTTTATCTGCAATTATGTCGTTACCTTCTCTTATTCCATATGTTATGTATTTTATTCTTCCTGATTCTGAAAGTGCTCTTAGTACATTAGGATCATCACCGTTTAATATAACAACACCATCTTCTTTTACGTTGTTTATATACATTGAAAAAGCACTTATAATATTATCCATGTTTTTATAGTATTCCGCTACATGGTCATTGTCTACGCTTGTTACTACTCCTACGTTAGGGTGGAAGTGTAGAAAGCTACCAAAGGCTTCACATGCTTCGTAAACAAAATACTTACTATTACCTAATCTTGCATTTCCACCTATATATGGTAAATTACCGCCATTTGATATTGTTGGATCAAAACCTGCATCTAGAAGTACTTTTGATACCATTGAAGTTGTTGTTGTTTTGCCGTGAGTGCCTGCTATACCTATGGAGAAATATTCTTTCTCTATCTCAGAAAGTAGTTCAGCCCTTGAAATAACTTTTATTCCTCTTTTTTTGGACTCTAGAAGTTCGGGATTATCTTCACTTATTGCATTTGTGTATACAACTAGATCTATATCATCTTTTATGTTTTCTCTACTGTGACCAATGAACACTTTTATCCCAATCTTTTCAAGCTCATAAGTTTTTTCGCTCTTCTGTTTATCTGAACCCATAACTTCAAACCCTTTTGATTTTAATATTAAAGCTAATCCACTCATTCCAATTCCGCCTATTCCTATAAAAAATACCTTTTTCATGTTAAGCCTCTCTTGTTTCTAGATAAATTATCGTTACATAAATTATAACTTATATTATAACTCATAGGATTTAGAAAAAACAATATAGTAAGATTATGAGTTAAAAAATGCATTTATATTTTTTTAGTTCCTAATTGTATGTTGAACTATCATCTAAGTGAACGAAAACGTAAAAACCGAACTAATCTATTGCTACTATTAAAAGTTATCGTATCAAAATGGATAACTTGTCTATTTCCGAAAAGTTACACAATATAAAATTATCATCTCTAAAGGACTTTGAATTGTAGTAAAATCTTCAATAATTTCTGGTGTTTGCTTTTGAGGAATTATGATTATAATCTACTATAGTTTTGGGTGTGCGATAATGTCACTAAGAAATTGGAATTTAGTGCATAATTTTGATAGGTAGTTTTTCAGGGTAGTTCTTTGCTAAATTATTGATTTTCTAAGGGTTTAAGCTT
>JBKBIJ010000016.1:0-16749 GCA_046299455.1 Brevinematia bacterium
TCAAAAGCAATGATCTTTGGTTCATCTTTGCTGATGATAACATCTACGGACCTTTCGAAATTGTAGATTTTATTGTCACAAATAAAAACTTATATATAGCATACTCGGAAAATAACAAAGTAAAAATTATAAGAAAAAACTTAAAATAAATACACAAAAACCATCTCTATAGATAATTTCTCCATACTCGGAAATCCTAAATTCCATAATACGCTAATAAAGACAGAAAGTATTCCAAAAATTTATTCTATATACGCTTTTTTCTATTAATATACAAATAATTATAAAATAATACACAGATAAGCCAAATTCATAGATACTTTTGGGTTATATCATTCCAAGAAACTACCACTCTTCTTAGAAGTTACATAACAATAAATACCATAAAGGCAATTGCCCAAACAAGTTGTAAGAAGAAACTAGAAAATTTATTTTACGAATTCTAAGAAAAAGTAATTTCTTTGAGTAATAGTACTTTTTTAAGGGTTTATATAATTTCCTAAACCATACAGTTTCAAATGAAAATATTACCTTTGAGGCACCTTCACTTATAATGAGCCTATAAGTCTCTGTAAATTTTTGAAACACTCTTATTAAAAGGTTAACAAATGAACTTGAAGGTTGAGCTCTTACATACTTTTATCTTGATTGGATTGGTCATTGTTACATTTATACAAACATAATATAAAGAATAAAGGCTTTTCTACTTTGAACTAAAAAATCTAAAACTACAGTAGAAAAAATAGGAAAATAACACTTTTAAAAAGTTCCCCTTTAAATAAGTTGTAAACTAGGAATATAACAAAAAATAGAACTCAGTAAATCTCATTTCTGACATAACCTTAATAAGGATACAAAATTTGTTAACTTGAAAAATTAGTAAGTTAACAACAATAATTTAGCTAAAAGGAGGAGATTTATGATAAGATTAATTCTGATTATTATTTTTGGTTTGACTAGTTTACTCAGCTGGGCTCAATTCGAAGTTTACGTCATTGACAATAGGGTTACATCTGAGGAATATAGTGTAGTGGATGTTGTTAGAGATGTTAGTAGTAAAGCTATAGGTGGTGATCTTGTTTTTGCGATTGAAGAAGCTGGTATATATCTTCAGAATAGGGGGATTTTTGGAGTTCAGAGTGATTTAAGTATTAGAGGTAGTAGATTTAGTCAAGTTTCTGTAGCTTTAAACGGTGTGGTTTTAAATGATATTCAAAGTGGACATCTTAATTTATCTTTACCGCTTACGATATATGATATTGATAGCATTAGTATACAAAAATCTGGTAATTCTACTATCTATGGTAGCGATGCAATTGGTGGTATAGTAGACTTTAGGTTATACAACATACCCGAAGAAAATATTAAATTCCGATTATACTCTGGAGACTATGGTTTATTTGGTGGAGTTGTATCCGTATCGAAGGGATTTGGTCCTATAGGACTTAAATTTTCTTTTGATATCAGAAAAAGCGATGGATATAGATTCAATACAGATTTTGAAAATTGGATTCTAAACTCAACTATAATATCTAAGCTTTGGGGAATTGATACATATATTTTTTTAGGTCATCTCGAAAAATCTTACGGAGCTAGCAGATTTTATGGTACTGAAGCTAGAGAAAAGGAAATAGTTCAACTTGCAATACTTAACTTAACTAAATACGATTTTAGTATAAACATCTTCTACAAGCAAGGTTTAGATAATTATACTGTCAACATCACAAATCCATCATCTCAGGTTAATGATCATAAAAAACTTACTATGGGTATAGACGTTCAAAATACATTCAAGTTTAGCGAATTAGGAAACCTTTTTTTGAAGGTTGAAGGTAGATGGAATACAATTGATAGTAAAGCTAATATTGGAGGTAGCACTACTAATCTTTTGGGGCAGAGGTATGATATTCCTTTTGCCATTGTAGGAGAATATGGTATTTATCCTCTAGAAGAGCTATCTCTTTCCTTAGGTTTAAGATCAGACTTTTGGTACCTAGGAGACAGAGTTTATGGAACTATCTTTTCTCCTTCGTTTAAAGGTTTTTACTACATTTTACCTACCTTAAAGCTATCTGGTAACATCAATAGATTCTTTAGGGTACCTAGCTACACAGAACTTTATTACTACGATGGCGTAGCTTTTGGAAATACTAACCTTTCTCCAGAGGAAGGTTGGAACTATGAGATAAGTCTAAGATATTTCATTGACGACAATAAAAAAAGTAGCGCTTATTTATCAGGATTCTGGAGAGACAGTTTGAATATTATCGACTTTGCAGATGATAAAAATATACCTGGAATTAGGTATGAAGCAACAAACATAAGATGGATAAGTGGTGGTGGCATTGAGCTAGGATTATCGTTGGACATGAAAAATATTTTAGAAGAAGGTAGCTTAAACATATTTTATGCTTTCTCTAAATTTGACTCAGGTGTACCTTTAAATTTCACTTTCAGATACGATAAATATCTAGAACATCAGATCAATGCATCGATATTACAGAAGTTTTACGGCTTTGAGATTTACCTACTGATAAGTTTTAGAAATCGATTTGAAGGTAAAGATATATACGGAAATATAATGCCCTACGTAAATTATACTCTTATAAATGGTAGATTATCTTATGAAATAGTCAGTGGCGGTAAGATATTTATTGAAGGATACAATCTAGGAAACGTCAGGTATGAAGATATAAACAAAGTAGAAATGCCCGGGAGATGGATTATCGGAGGATTTCAATTTTACCTAATGTAACGCTCAAGAATGACGTTTAAAATCACTATTCAAAATGGGTCTATCTTAGGGGAACTTATCCCCTTTAAGTATTTAAAAAATTAGCTAATCTATGACCCACCTCATATTTACTACCACCGAAAGATACAAAAATAACAAGAATATCTAAAAATATAACTCCTACTTAAAGGTATTCGGTATATCGCTAAAAAATCTGATAACTTCATTTTTTGTAATAGTTTCCAGTAAAAATTGAAAGATATTTTTAGGTTAAAAGATAATATTTCTATGAAATTCATTAATACTTCTTTTGTATGTTTTATTCTGATTATTTGTTTTTCCCTTAATACTTTTGGTATGATAGAGGATTTTTTACCAAGTGATCCTATACTTTTTGTTAAGTTTTCTAGTTTCTCGAAGTTTCACTCATATATATCGAACCTAATCAAGCTAACATTTCCTAAATCATACAACGAAGTATTTAACTCTATTAAATCTTTCTTCACTGAAAAAATTGGAGTTGACATAATGGAAGTTAGTAATCTAAATGATTTAGGAATTTCTAACAATGCAGAATTTGGATTTGGATTTAATAACATAGGCCAACCTTTTTTAATCCTCCCAATAGTAAGCACAAACCTCGACGCCAGAATAGTCAAACTTCAAAACATATTATACAATCTTGAATTTTCAAGTTTTACTTTTCATAAAGATTATATTGTTGCAACTGGTAAAGATTTCGAAAAATCAAAAATTTCTACATCTTTCAAAAGTAACTACAATGTTTTCATATCAGACAAAATCCTGGATTCACTAGTTCCTTTCAAAGTGCCTGCAGAATTCTCAAACTTCTATACTTTCATTAATATAGATAGTATTGAATCCAATAAAATCAAATTAACATTCATTCAGCACCCCATTGAACTAAAAAGTACAAACTTATCTTTAAAATTCGACAATGTCTCTTACACATTTCAAAAAGATTCTATCTCGATAATCATAAACATCTCAATGTCTCCAAACGACATTATTACTAATATTTTAGTCTTTGAGAAACTCTTAAACTTGGGACTTTACTCAATATTAACAAACTTCCAAACATATCTTGGTACTGATATATCAAAAGTAATTAACAGCCTAGCAGGCCCATCTACAATTTTTATATACTCTTACAATAACCCACTAAACAATAGAATAATGTTTGTATCTTCGGTTTTAGATCAACCAAATCTCATCAGAATACTTGATTCCATAGCAAGAGATGTCGCAACTAGAAAAGATGTTTTCAAGTTTAGCATATTCGATAAGGTGTTCTATAGAATACCTATAAAAGAAAATCACAACCTATACATAGGTGTAATATTCAATAGATTAATAGTATCAACAGATAGAGAAATAATGATCGGATTTATAAGAAACATAGCCAATGACCAAAAAGAAATTGACATGAATAATAATAATATGATAAGTGTGATAATAAACACTCAACAAAGTTTGAACAATACTATAAGATTATCCATATCAGAAATCAATCCTTTCGTTAGGCAGATTTTACCAATCCTAATCCAGAGCGCTAAGTTAATAATTAGCTCAGAAATAACTGGTAGAGAAATAATAACAAGATTAAGTATAGATTACTAGAAAAAAGGTGGGATTAACTCCCACCCTTAATTTTTTAGAACTTTATCTGGTTATCAATGTATATCACTGTTTGATAGTCAACTTTATTACCATTAAAGTCTTTGTAACCATTCTTCTTTTGATCTACTTTAACATTAAGAGAAGTTAAGAAATTTTTATTAAGTGCATATTCAGCACCCAAAACGTAGAACTGCGATTCGTTATCCGTAATATCAATATCTTGATCATAGATATAATATGCGCCTACCAACGAAAGCTCTTTTAATCCCAGAAACTCAAAATTAACTTTACCTAAGGCCCCAAAGTAGTTACCATACACAGCAGATACATTCTGCTTTATCGAAGAGAATACTGAATAATCAACTGACAAAACTAAAGGCATATAATTTAAAAGTATAGCCGCACCATAAACTTCCTTAGCATTAGCGTTTGTCATATCCAGTGTTGAAATTGTATTGTAAGAGTGTAGAGCTAAGACTATTTTACTAAACTCTTTCTGCCCTGTCAAGATGTATATTGGAGAAACTTCTAATCTTGTCCCAATTTCTTTTGTAACATTTATGTAGTTTAGATTTGTTTGCAAATTATCTGATCCTTTAGAGTATCCATTTCCATCAAACAAACCAACAAAAACTTCAACACCATCTATAGGTTTTAAACTAAAATTTAATCCTATATCTGCTGACGATCTAACACCATATTTATCCGCTACACTTTTCGTTATATATCTCATACCAACAAAATCATCCACATATGAAACCCATTCAGTTTTTGTTATACCACCAGATAAAACTAAGATTTTATCCAATAGACTTAAGTCAAAGTATGCATATTTTAGTCTTAAAATCCATCCACTTGTCGTTGGATTTATATCAGGCGTAATTCTGATCTTCAAACCGTTCTTAAAATCAACTCTGTAATCAATATAAACTCTTTCTAGATAAAAGGAGTTAAAGTTTGTAGCATTAGCTTGAATTGTAGATGGATTATAAAAGTATCCTGTGAACACTGTAAACCCTAGCTTCCATTCAGGTTTATCTTCCTTCTTCACTTCTTGTTTCACCTCTTGAACATATGTTTGTTGCTGTACCTCCTGAGAATAAGCTAAGGTAAAAGCAAAAAGTATTGTAAAGGTTAAAATCAATAATCTTTTCATAATGTACCTCCATTTTGTTTTACCAAATTTTAAGTACACTTTGTAAGATTTTTGTAAAATATTTGAAATCTTTTACTATAAATTAAAGTCTTTCTATTAACCCTTTCCCTGAGTATTTCTTTCTTAAATTCCCTTCTTAAACCTCATTAAGACAAGTCCTTTCATAATATTTCTAACTTCTAAAAAATAGTTTCCTAAAGTAATATCCTTTTCATCTTTTATTAAGTTTTAATAATATCACTTTCCAGAACACTATGGAAGACTTTTCAAAAATATTACATTAAATATATTTAAAAGACTCAGAAATATCGCCAAGAAATCTAATAACTTCTTAAAAACGATTAAGATATTTCCATACATTTACACTCCAAATGTTTTCTAAAATCCTTTAGTTTACTTTGAAAAAGAATTCTTACATAGATGCACAAAACTTATATTAGACTTCGTATATAAATCACTCTAGAACTACCGCACGTAACAAAATTATACACCAAAAACTTTTAGATGTTATTATGGTAAAAAGTTCAAAAATTTGCTTTTTGATGAGAAATATAAATATAGTCTAGATCCACAAACACCCTCCAACTGGATAAGCAAAAGTAAGGAGAATGAATAGAAAAAAAAATTACTATTTTTCTTAGACTAACTTTTGAAACACCCTCGAATCCTAAAAGAAAAAGATTGGTATACACAAACAAGTAAACTACCCAAAGAACGAAAAAGAAAGGAGAAGAGTAAAAATATATCCTATTAAGATGAGATTAAAGAATTTATAAAGTAATATAGAAACTCTTTAAACTTAATAAACCATTCATAAATAATTTTCCTAGATGGATTTATACAACATGGATACAGATATAACTGAGAAATTGGTTCCAAGTATTTATAGGAATAAGGTTAATGACATAATACAAACATATTCACCTATCCCCAAAAATACTTATGACTCGCTAAGATTATTAGTTAACTCTTACCCTAACTACACAGATAGCATTTCTAAACTGATCTTGGACGAAAACAAACTTATAATTCTGTCAAGAGCTTTAGGATATAGTGTTTATTTGAGAAACATTTTCAACGATAACATTGATTTAATATTCGATGTATGTAATGGTAAAATAAATTTCTCTTTAGAAGATCTTGAAAACAAAGCAAACGAAATTTTCGATAAGTTTAAAGAGGATAAACATACATTTCTAAAAGAAATAAATAAACTAAAAAGAAGAGAATTTCTAAAAGTAGTTGTCAAGGAAATACTGAGAGAGTCCTCCTTCGAAGACACTTGCAAAAACTTATCCTTTCTAGCAAATGTTATCTTAGACAACATACTAAAATTTAATCTATACAACTTATCCAAGGAACTAGGAGAACCTTCTTCTGAATTTTGCATCATTTCTCTAGGTAAGCTCGGAGGATTAGAGATAAACTATAGTTCTGACGTAGACATAATTTTTGTATATGAGAAAGATGGTAAAACCAGTAAAGGTTTTGATAATTCAGAATTCTTCGATAAATTAGCTAGGAGTATAATATACGATACTTCTTCAAACACTTATGGTGAATTTCTATATAGAGTTGACACTAGGCTTAGACCTGATGGAGAATTTGGGAATTTGGTAAGAAATGAGCAAAGTTACTATACCTACTACAATGAAAGAGCCCAAACTTGGGAAATACAAATGCTTATTAAAGCAAACTTTTCAGCAGGTAGCAAAGAACTAGGTAGTAGATTCATCAAGAATATAAAAAACATTGTATACTCTATACCTATAGGTTATTCGGAAATAGCAGAAATTTTAGGCATAAAACAAAAAATAAAGGGTTCAGAGTACAATTTGAAAAAATCCACTGGAGGAATCAGAGACATCGAATTTATAGTACAACTTTTACAACTCATTTTTGGCTCAAAAGATGAAAACCTAAGAGTTCAAAACACTTTACTAGCACTTAAGAAATTAGAAGAAACAAAGATTATCAGTAAAGAAATAAAATCTAATCTAGAGTATTCTTACACAAACCTTAGAAGATTAGAAAATTATATCCAACTCTATAATAACCTTCAGGAATTTTCTTTACCCATTAACGATAAACAAAGAATGATAGGTTTATTCAGACTACTGCAAACTGAGAATTCTCAGATTTATACAAACGAAGATAAAATGCTGCTGAATTTCGTTGATAGAATTAAAAGAGAAGTTATAAAAATCAAAGCTTATATATTTGAAAAATTTCTTGATATAAAATTTGGTGAAGAAACAGTGTTTTTTCTTTATAATTCAGACGAAAAAGAAGTTAAAGATCTACTAACATCGTATGGTATCAAGGAAGTATCTAGAGCTTTTTCGTTTCTTGAAAGCATGATTTCCTCCTCTTTCAAAGGAGGAGTTGAAACCAGTATTGGTCTTAGGAATTTACTTAGAGCAATATCCAACTCGCCATCCCCAGACCGATCCCTCTCAAACATCTACTACATACTAGAAGCTACACAAAATTTACCTATCTCCATACAATTCTTCACCGATGAGAGAAATGTTAATTTTATATATAACGTTTCTCTACTTAAAGATATCTTTATAAACATACTTAGAAAACGCAATTGGATATGGGATGGCATGATGGATATAAATGCCTTTATAGACTACTTTGACGTACTACTAAACAAATTAGATCTCAACGACAAAAATTCGATCGAAACTATAAGGGAAGTTTATGAAGTTTTTCTAACTTCTTTGGCTTTCCTTAGAATAAACAAGTTTATTGATGCAAATAAAACCAAGAAATTCTTCACAGATTTATACAATAAAATATTCATGGAATTTTCTAGGTTTGTTAATAGTAAACTATGCGTCTTGTCATTAGGTAGGTGGGCAACAAGAAAACTCACCTTCTTCTCAGATATAGATCTTGTATACATAATTCCTTACAACGTTCATTCAGAAGAATTCTTTGAAATGAGAGATAAAACAATTTACATACATAACCAACTTAATACCATATTTGAAATAGACACAAGACTCGTTGAAGGATCTCACAAAGGAAGTTTTATTGTATCTATTGAATCTTTAGAAAATTCAAATTTTGAAATATGGCAAACCATAGCCTACCTTAAATCAAGGGCTTTATGTTACGACGATCAAGTAAAACAACACGTCGAAAACATAGTATATGAAAAACTAAAAAAAGCAATACAAACCCTTAACTTCAAAGAATTCAACGAATTCATTAAAAAAGTCATACTTAAATTCGAAAACATTAACGACCTTAAAAAAGGTAGAGGTAATTTACTAGAACTCGAATTCGTATTGGATAAATTATTTTTCAAGCATTTTAGAGAATTTGAAGAATTTCCCATAGCTAAACCTCTTTCAGAAATGGCTAGAATGGTTGGAAATGTGGTAAAAATAGACGTACCCCTAGTTGATTACATTTCATTCCTCGTTGAGATTGAAGATATAATGAAAATAGTTGAAGGAATCGATTTCAACGACAAGCTGTTTGAGATTGCTGGTTTACCTATAAACCTTACCGAATTCCAGAAAATTAAAAAAGACATCATATCTTGGTCAAATGAAATACTCAATCAAGAATAACCACTTTAAAAATACTTTTTATACTATCTCTTTGGTACACCAACACATACACTCCTCTAGGTAGAAATAACGAATTAACTTCGTATATATCATCCTTATCTACTTCCATTTCTTTTAAGAAATTACCATCCTTAGTAAAAAATCTTATTATATCACCTTTACGAGTGTTTATAAACCTTATAGCCTCTCCAGATTTTAATAAACTTTTTTCTATTACAACTTCATTATTCTTTGAAATTTGCATCGAACCTTGGGGTACCACAAAAAAGGTTTCAGAGAATCTTTGATTACCTAAATTATATTCGATAGTTACTTCGTCATTAGGCTCAACATATATTGTAGAATAAGGATCATTCGATAAAATAAACTCACCAAAGTACCATAAGCCCATATTAGTTAAGTATATGTTTCGTACTATTCTAGAATTTTTCGTTATTACTCTTACCATAACGATATCTTCATATGACTCACTTACTAAGTAAATCGAAATTTTTGAACCAATGATTTTAAACTTTCCATCAATCAAAATAGTGGGTTTTTGAAAACCGTTGTATCTTGAAGGTGTTTCATACCAACTTAGGAATTTTCCACCTAAGCTATTTGGTAAAGCATTTGGTAATATGCTTACAGTTGGGTTACCATAAGATATAAATGTGTTTGTGTGGTAAAAAGGTATAATTTTCAAATTCTTTTCTTCTGCAAAGTGTACTATTCTACCCCCCTTGTAAGGATGATTATCTTTCAAAATCAAACACATATTACTAGTTATACCTGGCGCAGAAACTAAAAGATATTCGTATGGTTTCACATAATCAATATTTGATACCACTCCCCTAAGTGAAGAATAAAAAACATTTTCTTTAACATTTATTATAATCTCTCCTCCACTACTTATTGCATGTATATACATATTTGTTACTGGTACTTCTTGCGAGTTTAGATTTACTATTTCTATGTACTTATCTCCTTCACTAGGAGATCCTATTATCGAGTTATTTAAAAAAAAGTTATACCACTTTTTTGTAGGTGAGAAGCATATTTCATTTAGCAATACTTTTTCGTTTAGATTCTTTGATAATTCGAATAAATCCACAACTCTCACAGAAGTAGTCATATTAAGAAACTTTGATATTATTCTTTCACCGTTAGTTTGAAAGCTTATTGACCCTTTGAATAGATTCTCTGATACTTTAGACAAGTTAATACTGCCTCTACCAACTAATTCCAGTTGCATATTATTTGCATTAGTTTCCAATCTTAAAAAAATTTCTATAACATCTTTTGGAGAGTAGATATACTTAGAAAACCATATATGTCCAGATGATTCTACAAACCCAAAAGAGGGCTTATCTGTTATTACAAAATTATTGTTGTATCTTGACAAAGATATTCCTTGATTCTGAAACTGACCAGACGATACATAATCTACTATTTCGTTATTCGAAACGAGTTTAATTGTTGATAGAATATCGTATCTTAAAGGTGTTGTTTTTGCTAGATATTTTGTCGATGCCGTTAATATCAAAGTATTTGATGGAAAATAAAACGGTTTAGAAGAGTACGCATAAGAATATGGTAATACTACTGCAACATGATGAGGAGCAAGTAAAAACGAATTCGTTATTCCTTCAGTCTCAAAATCTGCTAAAAAAATATTCGTTATCCCTATCTCATACCCTTGAACCAATAACTTAAAATACCTAAGGTCAATAGTTTGATCTGAGTTATTATAAATCTCTATGTATTGGCAAAAGTCACTTTCATATGGGAAAGAAAACAAAACCTCTGAAATGATCTGTGAAAATGAAATTCGAACTAAAAATACCAAGAAAACAACAAAAACAACCATTCTTACCTTTACCATATTCAATTGTATATCTTAAGATTATAATTTACAAGATATAGTTTTTCCAAAGATTTTTGTACCATATTTTTTACTTAGAAATTTTAAATATTACTTGGGGTACACCCTCTCGGCAATATATAAAAAATCATGTTGCAATAATTAATAGAATGACTATATATTGAATTTAGCTTAAGTGTTTTTTAGATTTTATTTTATGAATATTATTGAAAACAGATTCAAACTGGTGTCAAGTTTTAGTCCTGCTGGTGACCAACCTAAAGCAATAAAAGAAATTATTAATGGTTTTAAAAATGACGGAATGAAAAGAATCACCTTACTAGGTGTAACTGGTAGCGGGAAAACTTTTACTATGGCAAACGTTATAGAGAAATTGGGATTACCCACTCTTGTTATATCACACAATAAGACGTTAGCTGCACAACTCTATAGAGAATTCAAACAGTTTTTCCCCTACAATGCTGTTGAATACTTCGTATCCTATTACGATTACTATCAACCAGAAGCCTATATACCACAAAGCGATACATACATCGAGAAACAAGCTACAATAAATGATGAAATAGATAGACTTAGAGTTTCCTCAGTAGCTAGTTTACTTAGTAGAAAGGACGTAATTGTTGTCGCAAGTGTTTCATGTATTTACGGAATAGGTAATCCATCAGAGTTTGACGAATTCATTTTATTTATCAAAGTTGGTGACAATATTAGTATTAGAGATATTGCTTACAAATTATCAGAAATGCAGTATGAGAGAAACGATTACAATTTCTCCAGAGCAACATTTAGGATAACAGGCGATAGAATCGATATTCATCCAGCTTATTCAAGAGATTACATAAGAATCGAGTTTTTTGATAACGAAATAGTTTCTATAAGAAGATACGATGCTCTTAATAACACCCTTATCGAAAATCTTGATTACACGGTAATATATCCTGCAAAACTTTTCGTTTCATCTAGAAATACAATTGAAAAAACAGTAAAAGAAGTACTTAAAGAACTTGAGACGAGAGTAGAGCAACTTAAAAGTGAGGGTAAAGAAATAGAAGCTAAGAGATTAGAGATTAGGACAAAGTATGACATGGATCTTCTACTAGAGACGGGATACTGCCCTGGTATTGAAAACTATTCTAGATACATATCTGGTAGGAAACCTGGAGAAAGACCTTATACTCTACTAGATTACTTTAGTAGAGAGTTTTTAACAATAATTGATGAATCACACGTAACTATACCACAGATAAGAGGAATGTATAATGGGGATAGAAGCAGAAAAGAAACATTAGTTGAATTTGGATTTAGGCTACCTTCCGCACTTGATAATAGACCCCTAAAATTCGAAGAGTTTGATTCACTTCTCGATAAGGTTTTATATGTTTCTGCTACACCAGACGAATATGAAATTTCTGTATCCGAAAAAGTAGTTGAGCAGATTGTAAGACCTACAGGACTACTCGATCCAGTTATCCATGTTAGACCAACCGAAAACCAAGTACAAGACATAATCAAAGAAGTAATAGAAAACACTAGAAAAGGTGGAAGAACAATAATTACTACATTAACCAAAAAAATGGCAGAAAACCTTACAAAATACTTGACCGAAAAAGGTATAAAAGCAGTATACATACATGACGAAATCGAAGTTATAGAAAGAGTTGAATTACTCAGAGATCTAAGAAAAGGAGTTTATGACTGTATAATAGGAATAAATCTCTTAAGAGAAGGTATAGATCTTCCAGAAGTATCTCTAGTTTGTATCCTCGACGCAGACAAAGTTGGTTTTCTAAGATCTACAACCTCTCTTATACAAATAATGGGTAGGGCAGCAAGACACGTTGAAGGTAGAGTTATTATGTACGCAGATAAAGTTTCATCGTCCATGATGGAAGCTATTAAAGAAACTGAAAGAAGAAGAAAAATTCAAATTGAATTCAATGAAAAACATGGCATTGTACCAATGAGTGTTAAAAAAGAAGTCGTTGATATAATAGAAAGAAAACACCAAAAACTATCTACCAAAAACAAAAAGATCTCTAAAGTTCTAGAATTTGATGATGTTTTTGAGATCATAGATGAAATAAAAAGCAAGTACAAAGATAAAACAGAAACAATAATAAAGCTACTTACAGATTACATGTTTGAATTAGCAGATAAGCTTGAATTTGAGAAAGCAAGTATAGTAAGAGATGAAATAAGAAAATTCGAAAAAATTTAACTATCTTTCGTATTCGTAATAGTACATATCCGCAGGATATTCTACTGAATAGGATAAAGTATAATCTAGCTTTTTATTCTTTTCTATAGCGGTATCTATGTAAAATACACCTTCTTTCTTTATCTTATCGTAATTTTCCAATGGTTTAGGTTCTATATTGATTATTTCTACTTTTATTCTATCATCATACGGTAATGGTACCCTGTCAATTATCGATAACCTTACATCTGCACGTAAATTGTTAAATATCGATGTTTTGTAAGTCCTAAAAAGCTTTCTGTTAGATCCCAAAAACTTCGGATTTTCCAATCTTTCTTCTACCAATTCTCTCTTTACACTGATCTCATCTATAGGTATTCCTTTTGTCTCAAAGTAGCCATTTTTAGCAATTGGTCTCTCTATTTTGATATTACCTATTAGTTTACCACTAGAATGTAGTATTTCTAAATTTCCTGGCAATAATGAAGTTTGAGATAAATTAGATATACCTATAGTAACAAAACCATTACCATACTTCGTTGGTATCACATAGTATCTTTTATATATTACTGTTTTTATATTATCTAGTATCTCAACATTAGTTCCATTCTCCAAAATCATTTCCCTGTCTATTTCCCAAATCATGCCTAAATCACTCGGTTTTTCCTTTAATATACTTTCTGCTTCGTCTTGCGTTTCCTCATCGATAGGTAAAGATTTCATAAATAACTTAGGTGTATCTTTGTACATAGCAGATTTTGGGTTATATATATTCCCAATAAGTTTCTCTAGATAAATTTCAACCAAATCTCGAGAAAACTTTGCAGATGTTATAACTAATCTGTCTACTTTGATCTTTACTTTTTCTGGCAAAGACAACTTTAGCCTAAAGGAAAGTAACTCTTTACTCAAATCCAACGAATAGATAGCATTCCAACTACCCGAGATCTTGTAAGATAATTCTCCCCCTGACCTCAATAACCTAACTACTTTTATCCTCTCTTGAAGTTCCTCAATTTCTCTTTTCCTCTTTTCTTTCTCTAACTTTCTTTCTTCGAGTTCAGGTAGAATATTTTCTTCTATATCGAGGATTTTCTCTTGAATTAAACGGAATTCCTCAATCATCGAATTTACCATCTTTACATCTTTCTGATATGAAGAAACCAATATAGATCTAAATAACTCGGATAAACTCCTAAGTTTAACTAGTTCAATTTTTAGAGACTTTACTTTCTTTTCGATATCTCTTATTTCTTTAACCAAATTACTAAATTCCGCTACAAGAGACTGTGGAATTACGTTAGTCTCCTTTATTTCAACAATCTTGTTATCTTTTGAAACTATTTCATAAGATTCATAAGGAATATAAACTAAGTTAGTATCCAAATCCAATATAACATATACCATGTCTCTGTAAAAAAACATGGTTGTCTTACATAACGAAACTGAAACAATCCCAAAGATCAAAATAAAAGCTATAATTAACCTTTTCATAATCCACGATTATGAAGCATTAACACAATAATTTTCAATACTAACAAAGGAGACATTTCAAAAACCCAATCTTCCAAATCCTCTTTTCTATCCTATTTTTCCAAAGTTTACTCAGATAATTTTCTTATGGTATTTTGTTTTTATAACCTCTAAAAAGAGACTGTGTCAAGAAACCAATTTCATAAATTTCTCTCTTCTAATTTCTTCATTATAATTCATTCAGTTAGGTTTTCTTTGGAATTTCTGTCCAATAATTTTTAGGAATGTTGGTTTTTCAAAGTAATATGTCTTTTTTAAGGATTCATTCAATTTCCTAAGGTATATTTCTTAAACTTCTGATTCTAGGAATTTCTTACTTTTGCGTAACATCAAGATATAATGTTAGTTTCTTAGTGAAATAGACATTTTTTAGTAACATTTTGAATGCCTTTCAATAGCAAAGTAACATTTTTAAAACACCCTCAATTTTTGATGAACAAATCATTCTGCAGTATTCTTAAGAAGTTTAACTTTTAAATTAGAACAACAAGTTGATGTATTCCTAGCTACACTCTCTTAGAATTGTATATTAAGAAAAGTACAAATATATTCTGGAAACAACCTCATTATGTTCTGTGTTTTTGAATTTTTATTTCACTTTACACTAACTAAAATTAAATTTTGCGATAATGTTATGTCATTTATTTTTATATATGTGTTATCAAAAGCATCCCTAAGTTCTTCTGTAAATTCATCTATTGTTCCAGTTATAACAACATCATAGTCAACATATCCTCCAGACATACCTTTCCTTTTTTTCATCTTCACACTAGCTAAAGAATCTAATACTTTTGAGATCTCTCTCTCAATATAGAGATCTTTTACACCCATGAATTTAAGATATACAGTACTACCTTTTGACAAATAGTTAGCAAGCTTTTGAAAGGAATCATCTAATCCATCTTTCGAAAGTTTAGCTACAATTTTTTCTATTTTTTCTGGGGTATTACCTGCAACAGGAACATTAGTTGATACCACTGTCTTACCCAAACCTCTTCCTGTAGAAACGTCATATAAACTAATGATGATTCTTACATACACTTGTTTTAAATCTACCTGAGGAACACCAGAGTACGATTTTGTCAAGTTTTCCATTCGTTTTTCTTCAACCTTAGTTGATACCTCAAGGTAAACATTAGCACCAGATTCACTGGCAAGAAGCTGAGAAAAACTCACAGCTTCACCACTCTTTTCCTCAAGAACTTTTTTAACCTTCTTCTTAATTTTATCTAAAACAACTGGTTCAACATACTCTATACCCATCTCTGAAATAACACTATTAAGATAAGAGACGGAAAACATTGTATATTCATCACTTTCAAGTTTTTTTTCTGGAATAACAACAACTTTGACTATATGTTTAAACTTCTCGATATCATTTGAACCAAAAGAAATACAATAAAATATAAATAAAACTACAAAAGTTAATACTAACCTTGACATAACCAACCACCTATTTTAACAGAAAAGAGAAAGGATGCCACCAGAATGTCCTAAATACTATATTGAATCCAAGTTCCCATTCAAAATTACTTATATCACTATCGGGCTTATCAGGAAACCATATACCAAAAACCAAAGAGAAAAACCAATTATCTTCACCAAGCCCTAATTCAAACTCAAAAGGCCAATTTAGAAAAGATGAATAATTATCATTTTCTTGATTAGGTATCTCATTCTTAATAAGAATATCAACCGTTCGATAATTGTACCCTTCATAATAACTACGCTTAAAACCAACTTCAGAAGATATAATGGACAACCCTCTAATTATAGGCAAAACTGAAACTTTTAGAAATACATCATCTTCGAAGTATTTAAAAGCAATATAAGGTAATCTACCATAAAAATCTGCTTTAGTAAGTTCTAAGTATACACCATTATAATAGATTTCTTCTTGCTCAGTAGTATAACTTCCTCTCCAAAACTTAAAGCCAGTCTTTAAGTACAAATACTTCCATATTTTCAATCTAAAGAAGTCGATAGACAAATTAAACGATAATAACTGTATCTGATCTTTGAAAAAGTCATACC
>JBKBIJ010000017.1:0-16701 GCA_046299455.1 Brevinematia bacterium
TTTGGTCTTTGGGTAGCTGTTTAGCCGAGGTTAGTAATTTTCTGTAGATCAGGTGGTTGAGTGTTTTTAAGAGGGGTAGGGTCAATATTTATTGCTTTGGGGTATGCTTGGGGGTTGACTCTTTTTGATGTTTTGGGGTGGGTAATTTTGGGAAAACAATTGAGTTAGTTTGTAAATGTAGGAAGGATCTAAGTTAGTCATTTTTGAATCATTTATTTCTTCTGAGTGAAGAGAATGTTAATTAGTTGTAACTAAAGGTAAAGTTATGTCAAAAATGAACTTTTATCCTTACGTTTATTCTTACGACTTATTCGTATGAGTTATGTTATAATATTTTTTTTCATAACTTCCAAAGGATGTTAGTTTCTTAGAATAATCCTATTAGGTGTTTTCTATAAAAAATTTAGAAGGACTATTACCATTACAGATTGTTTAGGAGAGTGCTATTAGAAGGATGTATTGAAAATATAATTTCTAGGTTTATTTATTCTAGCTATTTCTACCAAGGGTTATTCTGATAACTTCTTCTTATTTTATTCCTTCTTCATAACTTCTAGAGGAAGGTAATTTTTTGTGGTTATATGTATTTTTTAAGGATTACCCATTTTTTAGATAATATGTTCTTTAAAACCTTAGAGGGAAAAGCGATTGAAAAGGGTATCTCTAAAAAAGAAAATAATATTTTTGAAATAATCTCTTCTGAGAGCAAAAGATAAGAAAGTGCAAACTGAATAAACGAAACTGAGAAAAATAATATAGTCTGAGTAGGAAAATCGTCATTTTTTTCGATTAATTTTTGAAACATTCTTAGATAGAGAAATAAATTCTAATATAAACTTAACTGTTGAAAGAAATCGTTTCGTAAGTCTAGTATATACTTTTATTTCTTTGTATGCTATCTATGCCACTAAGAGACTAAAACTTTTTAGTTGTGTTAACATATTTACTAAAAACGCACAATATAAAGTTAAGGTGTTTAGAAAATAGTAATTTTTTATTAAAAAGTGTAAAAATTAACGCTAAGAAACTACAGATTGTTTAGAAGCTATGAAGGGTAAATATCATAAGATAGTCTTATATTAATGGTATTATATTCCACCTTTTTGGAATTTGAATTTTATTCAACTCATAGATGGTTATGGGTATTTTGATTTTGCGTTAATTGGATTTTTACTTTCTTAGTATTATATGTTGTTAACTGAGGAGATTTAGAATTTTTTATAAACTTGAGATTGATCTAGTTGTTTTTTAGAATTTAGATATATAAGAGTTATTCCGAAAATCTTTTAGATTGGAGAAATTAAGATGGCTGAGTCTGTTGTATCTGCATATGGTATTATAAAAGCTAGGTTTAAAGCGGTTGCTTCTAATGTTTTTGGTTTGATTTTTGTGTCTTTTAATTTACTTTCAAAAACGCTTGAAAAGGTACAAGTTGTATCCTCTCATTTCAGTTCTATATACGAGAATAATCCTCAAATGCCGTGGCATGATTTCGAGGAGAAAATAATAAATATAAAGTGGAAAGGTGAATATTCTATAAGTATTACTTCAGATATTCAGAAAGCTATTGATTATGAGCTTAAGTCGAAAGAGAGAGTAGATGAGATTATATATTTCATTACAAAGAATGCTACTCCTAAAATAGCTGAATTTTTGCACGGAGTTTTACAGAGACCTACAGGTGATAGGAATATTACAATAGATTTGGAGATAGAGACGATAAGCCAGGAAGAGGTTGAGGAAGTCAATGTAAAGAGAATGAAGAAAGATTTTGAGAAGAAGTCACAAGTAAGTCAACAGCAATCCTCTAAACAAGAGGAAGATGAGTTTAGTTTGCCACCTAACTCGATAGTTCTTGAAGCTTCTTTGGTTTTATCTCCGATAACTGGTATTCCTGTTTATGAATTGAAACCTGGTGATAAAGTTCTCACTAGGATTACTGAGAAAACTCAGAGAGGTCAGTACTTTAAGGAACTTTTGGGAGCTATAAATCCTCAAACTAATGAGGAAAATCCTATACCTTCTACTGTTGAACAGATAAAAGTTATAGGTAAAAACTATGTTGTACTTACTACTATAGGTCCGGGTATATATGGTAAGGCTATAGAAGAAGATAACGTCAAAGTTAAGAGGTATGAAGGTGAAATAAAAGGCTTTAGAGTAAGTCAAGAAGTAGCTAGTAGTTTAGATCAAAGGGACGAAGGGTTTTTCAATATACTAATTTTTGTTGGTATTGCTGCTGGGGGATTAATACTCGTTATACTTATATTGATGATGTTGGGGTTCTTTTAATGAGAAAAGCTAGGGTATCCAGAGGAACCTCTGAGACTTCTATCGAGATATCTATCAATCTTGACGGGAATGGTGTTTTTGTGGGATCTACAGGAATAGGATTTTTCGATCATATGTTGTCTTCTTTTGCAAAGCATTCTCTTATAGATGTCGATTTGGTAAAATGTGTTGGAGATGTTCATGTAGATTATCATCATCTTGTAGAAGATGTGGGGATAGTGTTTGGAAAATGTTTTGATAATGCTATTGGCGATAAAAAGGGTATAGCTAGATTCGGCTTTGCTTCTGTTCCACTTGATGATGCATTATCTAGGGTTTCTATAGATATCGGTGGTAGAAGTTATCTCTTTTTTGATAAGAAAATTTTGAAAGGAAGAATAAGAGACTTCGATATGGAGCTAATTGAAGTTTTCTTCTCTGCTTTTGTTAGGGAGGCTAAAATTAATGTTCACATTGAATTAGTTAGAGGTTTTAATCTTCATCACATAGCAGAATCAGTTTTTAAATCCTTTGCTATTGCTATGAAAGAGGCAATAAGAATCGTTTCAGATATTATACCATCTACTAAAGATGTAATTTAGTAGTGAATCTTCTTAAAAATCTTTTCACTTTCCATTTTGGATAATCATGTCAAAATGCTAAGAATTTTATAAACCTTAGGTTCATTCTAACTAAAAACTGACATTCAAACACCTAAACAAAAATACGCTTTCTATTGCCTAAAGTTATTATGCTTTTATCTCCATCCTAATTACTCATAAACTTTCAACTCTTAATTGTATTATCTCATCTTTTGTATCCCAAGAGACTTTTATTGATAGTTCCGTAAGATAGTTTTTGGAAAAACCTTAACATTTTTGTCTTAGGAGGTAATTAGATTGTTTTACAAGTAGAGAAAATATACCTTACACAATAACTTAAGTCTTTTTTTAAGTGGTTATGGAATTTATTTGTTATATATTTTACACCTTTAAGTGGGAAAGTATTTTTGAAACATCTTCTTCTAACAATTATCATTTTATGGTACTTTTGTCATTAACTTCTAAGGGGAATTAGTTTTTTGAGTAATGTAACTTTTTAAGGGTATCTAATTTCTTAAATATGTTTTTGAAAAACTTTAAATAAGAAAGTAATATTTTTGAGAACCATCGTTTTTAAGAAGGTGGTTTTCTGAAGTGATAGTCCCAAAAACCTCTATAAGTCTTGAAATAATATTACTTTTTAAAAGCAAAAGATATGTAAACGAATAGATAAAAGGAAGGTAGGGTATAAAACATATCATATTAGACAAGTTTTCTTATGGTACCTCTGTTTCTGTAGTTTCTAAGGTAATTTTTTTTTGAGCGATGACACTTTTTAAAAAGTTTTCTAACTTCCTAGATGAATTATGAATACTTTTAAGTAGCAGAGTGATGTTTTTGAAGAGTTATCATTTTCTTTCTTGGTTCCTTAGAATTCATTTGGACGATTGGTATTTCTTTTTATAACTTCCAAAGTAGTTTTTTAAGTAATTGGCTTTATTAAAAAGTTAATCTCTTCCTTAAATACACTTTGAACAATTTTAAGTAGAAAAGTTACGTTCCATAATTTTTGTAATGTTAGTTTTTTAGAGCGATAGGACTTTTTAGGGATTTATTTGACTTCCTAAGGTATATTTTGGAGATCTTTAAATGAAAAATATTATTTTTGAAATACTCTTCCTTTAAACGTTAAAGTAGATAAAGATACACCTAGGTGTAGACAAGGATTCAAAGCTGAATGCAGGTTATAGATATAACCGGTGATAAAGTTCATGTTAGCGAATTAGTTAAGGAGATATTAAGTTGAGTGAAAAACGTATATTAGTTGTGGTTTGTAAATGGGGCTCATGGTGCAAGAGGGGTTTATGAAAGTATGAAATAGGGTAGCAAGGGAATAAAGGTGATTATACACTACGTAAGAATACTTGTGTATAATATGATTGTATACATTGGAGAATGAGAATTTAAGGAAGATGAGAGAGATTAATAAATAGAGGGGAGGAAGTTTTTGGGTATGGGGTTAAGTAAGGGGTTAAATATGTGTTTTATAGGATAGAAAGCTATTTGTTAGATATGTGGATATTAGGTCTTTTTTGGGTTTATGAGAATGGAAGAGTTGCTGATTTGGTGTAAGGTGCTTAGAAGATGGAATGTACTAAGTGAGGAGCAGAGTTATTTAATTTTAGTGACGTGAAACAGTACTAATCAGGATGGATTTTTACATTGAAGAGATTTTTGTTATTTAGGGGCCTAGCCCCTGGATTTATTCTGATAAACTTGATTCTGAGACGCTTGCTTGTGCTCCGGCTAATCTTGCTATTGGTATTCTAAATGGTGATGCACTAACATAGTTCATACCTACTTTATAGCAGAAGTGTATTGATCTTGGATCTCCACCATGTTCTCCACATATTCCTATCTTTAGTTCGGGTTTTACTTTTCTACCCTTTTCTACGCCTATCTTTATGAGTTCCCCAACACCGTTGATATCCAATGTCTTGAATGGATCATCTTCTAAAATATTGTTGTTTTTGTATGCATCTATGAATTTACCTATGTCATCCCTTGAGAATGCAAATGTCATTTGGGTTAGGTCGTTTGTTCCAAACGAGAAGAAGTCTGCTTCTTTGGCTATTTCATCAGCAGTTAGTGCTGCTCTTGGTACTTCTATCATTGTCCCGAACTTGTACTCTATATGTTGACCTTCTTTTTCCATTGTTTCTTTTGCAACCTTTTCTAGTCTCCTTTTTATCCAAACAAATTCCTTAAGTTCACTTACAATTGGTATCATTATCTCTACTATTATATTTTTACCTTTTTTCTTTAAGTTGCAAGCTGCTTCAAATATTGCTCTTATCTGCATTTCATATATTTCTGGATATACTACGGCAAGTCTACATCCTCTAAAACCTAGCATTGGATTGAATTCTTTAAGTTGTTCATATCTAGTTTTTATTTTCTCAACGTCTACTCCTAATTCTTTTGCTACTTCTTTCATCTGTTCTTCTTCGTGTGGTAGAAATTCATGTAGTGGAGGATCTAGTAATCTTATTGTTACAGGTAATCCTTCCATTATTTCAAATAACGCTTCAAAATCTTTTCTTTGGAATTCTTGTAATTTATTTAGTGCTTTTACTCTGTCTTCGTAAGTATCAGATATTATCATACTTCTGAAGTATAGTATTCTTTCTTTTTCAGGACCGAAGAACATATGTTCTGTTCTTGCAAGCCCTATTCCTTCTGCACCAAACTCTCTTGCTTTTTTGGCGTCTTCTGGGGTTTCTGCATTAGCTCTTACTCCTATCTTTCTATATTTGTCAACCCATTCCATGAACTTGGCAAAGTATCCTGTTATTTCACCTTTTATAAGTTTTAGTTTACCTAGTATAACTTCTCCTGTTTTACCATCTATTGTTATCCAGTCTCCTTCTTTTATTGTGTATTTACCGTCTTTAGTTTTTGCAATCTTGTTTTTTTCATCTACTATTAGATCTTCACACCCAACGATACATGGTTTACCCATACCTCTTGCTACGACTGCAGCATGGGAAGTTAATCCACCTCTTGATGTTAATATTCCTCTTGAAGCGTGCATTCCACCAACATCTTCTGGAGATGTTTCTGGTCTTAAGAGTATTATTTCTTTTCCTTCTTTAGCCAGTTTTTCGGCATCTTTTGCGAAGAATACCACTTGTCCTGTTGCTGCTCCTGGTGATGCAGGAAGTCCCTTCGCAATTACTTTATCTTGGTACTTCTCGGATGGATCTATCATAGGATGTAATAGTTGGTCTATATGTCCTGGTTGAACTCTCGTTATTGCTTCTTTCTCTGTTATTATTCCTTCTTCAACTAGATCTACAGCTATCCTTACTGCAGCTAGTCCTGTTCTCTTTGCAGATCTCGTTTGCAGTAAGTATAGTTTACCTCTTTCTACAGTAAATTCAATATCTTGTACATCTTTGTAGTGTTTCTCTAGTAATTCCGCTGCTTTTAGTAATTGATCGTAAACCTCAGGTAACCTCCTTTTTAGTTCGTCTATCTTCATAGGAGTTCTTATTCCTGCTACAACGTCTTCTCCTTGGGCATTAGGTAAAAATTCAGCATAGAATTCTTTCTCGCCTGTATTTGGATTTCTTGTAAATCCAACACCAGTTCCTGAATCTTCACCCATATTGCCGAAAACCATCTCAACTATGTTTACTGCTGTTCCTAGTAATCCTCTTATTTCATTTATTTCTCTATACTTTATTGCTCTTTCGTTCATCCATGACTTGAATACCGCTTCTATTGCCATGTCTAATTGTTTTTTAGGGTCTTGTGGAAATTCAAAACCATGCTTTTTATAAACTTCCTTGAATTTTTCAACTATTTCCATCAAGTCCTCTGCTGATAATTCACTATCTAATTTTAAGTTTCTTTCTTTTTTCTTTTCTTCTAGAATATGTTCAAATTCATTTTTGTCGATGCCTAATACAACGTCTCCAAACATCTGAATAAATCGCCTGTAAGCATCGTATGCAAATCTTGCGTTATTTGTAGATTTTGCAAGTCCTTTTACACTTTCGTCGTTAAGACCTAGGTTAAGTATTGTATCCATCATCCCTGGCATGGATACAGCTGCTCCTGACCTGACAGAAACTAAAAGTGGATTATTCAAATCTCCAAATTTTTTACCGGTTGTTTCTTCAAGTTTTCTTAGATTTTCTTCGATTTCCTCTTTTAGACCTTCTGGATATGTCTTATTATTTTTGTAATAATAGTCGCAGACTTCTGCTGAAATTGTGAAGCCAGCTGGTACTGGTAGCCCTATGTTTGTCATTTCTGCTAGACCTGCACCTTTACCTCCAAGAATATCTTTCATCTTGCCAGTACCTTCAGCTTTACCATTACCAAAAAAATACACATACTTTTTCTTATCAGGCATATAAACCCCCTTTAAAGCAAAGTATATTCAGGATGATACCCTGTTGTCAATTTTGAAAATTTGCCTCTTAAGTTTCAATAATTTCAATAAACCTATGCCAAAAATCTATAAATGTCCTTTAGTAATTTCAGGTATAAATATGTTCTAGCTTTTATAGTATTTCTATTGATTTTTGAAACAAGATTTCATAAATATTAATCATTCTGTTAATAATTATTCCTCTTTGGGGAAAATTCATAAGAATTTATTATTAAGTTATCCCGAAAATAGCAACAAAAACAAAAGCCATTGTAGTTGAGCATATGAAGGAAAACGAACTTAAGATGAGATATTTTAAGTAGGAAGATTCAAAAGTAAAAGAGAGGCTTTTAGATACATTTACACGAAAGACGATAAAAGAGATAGTGGAAATTATTGGGATAGGTAGGTGTAGAATCTGGTGTTATTTAAGGATATGGAACGAAAGAAATAAGACAGTTTTGTATCTAAATTAAAATTTAATGTGGGGATAGAAACGAAAATTAGGGACAGAGAATGGGATAAGATAGTAAAGGAAATAAGTTGAAGACTTATGAAAATAAGAAATGTTGAGAGTATACGTAAAGGGAAATAGAGGAATTGGATAGTCATACGAGGTAATTTGACATATTTTAAGAGAGGGGAAATAACTTTGGTATGAGAAAAGATCCAAGGTGCAGGGAGGATTTTAAAAAACTGGAATCACTAGGAAAAGGATAATGGTAATATAGGATTTGTTTATGAGGTATCTATCCAGTTTAGTTCTAAAAAGGTGGGAGTATTGAATAATCTTTAGGTGAGATACAGAGTAAATACGAAGGAAAGTAAGATTATGTTTGGATTTATGGCTTTAGTGGGAAGTGTTTTGGAAGGGTATTGATAGATCAAAGAAGTTGTATATGATGTTATTTTTGAAGTTAATGAGGAGAGAAAATCCAACACCTTAGGTGGTGATAATGCTTTACGATGGAAGAATACATCATGCCAATGTTGTTAAGGACTTAGAAAAGGGGTTAGAGAAGATGATAGGATATGAGGAGATTAAGGCAATAATTTAGGAAATAACATATAGAATTCTTGAGGGTAGTAGGTATAGATATGGAATAATGTGAGGTGGGAAAATTTTTACAAGGGTACTCTAGAAATATGTTTCAAAAATTTTTAGAATGACTATAAATATGTTTTTGCACACTTTAAATAGAAGATTGGTATTTTTGATACAGCCTCAGGTTAATTTGAGAAGTTTGAGAAGATATTTTATAATTAAATAATAGTAAAGGAGATTTTGGATGAGTGAGGGTATTGACTTAAAGAGCAAACTTTCAGATAATCTTTCGAAGTTACCGAAATATCTGTTTGCGGAGATAGATGAGCTTAAGAGAGAGGTTATTAGTAAGGGAGTTGATGTTATAGATTTGAGTATAGGTGATCCTGATATTCCCACGCCTATGCCTATAATTGAGGCTTTGTATGAGGCAGCTAGAGATCCTTCCAATCATAGGTATCCATCTTATGCGGGTATGTATGAATTCAGAAAATCTGTTTCTGAATGGTTTTATAGAAGGTTTGGTGTTGAGTTTGATCCTAATGGTGAGATAGTTGCTTTGATTGGCTCAAAGGAAGGTATAGCGCATATTCATTGGGCTTTTCTTAATTCAGGTGATATATCGTTAGTTCCAGATCCAGGATATCCTGTTTATAATTCAGCAACTATCCTTGCTGGTGGTATACCTTATAAATTACCTTTGAAGGAAGAGAATGATTTTTTTCCAAACTTTGAAAGTATACCTAGTAATGTGATTTCCAAGTCGAAGATAATGTTTATAAATTATCCTAATAATCCTACATCTGCTACTGCAACGTATGAGCAACTTGAGAAAGCTGTATGGTTTGCAAAAAAGAATAACATAATACTATGTTCTGATTTGGCTTATTCAGAAATATATGATGGTGATAAAAAACCCATAAGTGTATTTAACATTCCTGGTGCAAAAGATATAAGTATAGAATTTCATTCTCTCTCAAAAACGTTTAATATGACAGGTTGGAGAATAGGTTTTGCAGTTGGTAATAGAAATATAGTAAACGGTTTGTTGTCAATAAAATCTAACGTTGATTCAGGTGTTTTCAACGCTATTCAGTTTGCAGGGATAAGAGCACTACAACCTGATATGGAAAAATATGTGCAAGAGAATAGAGAAATAATATCAAGAAGGAAGAAAAAGATGGTGTCTATGCTAAGAGAATCAGGGTTTGAGGTTTATTCTTCCAGTGCTACATTCTATGTGTGGGTTAAAAATCCAAAAGGATTATCTTCTAAAGAAGTTTCTATGTTGTTTCTTAAGGAATTAGGCATAGTTGTTACACCAGGTAATGGTTTTGGTGAAAATGGTGAAGGATATTTTAGAATATCTTTAACGGCTTCCGATGATAGTATAGAAGAGGCTGTTAGAAGAATAAAAAAGTTAAACTTGTAATATGAGAGAATTTATACTGGTTTTGGTAGTTTCTGTATTAATTTTGGGTTCTTGTGTAAGATTTGGTATTTTGACCCCTACTACTCAATCTTCTTCTCTATCTGATAAAGAAATATCTTTTGGTGTTGGTAATTATTCAAGAGCTATATCTTTTGAGGTTAGGAAAGGAATATTCAATGATGGTTTTATGGGATCTGATGTAGGTCTGTTTATATCTTATTCTTTGCCTGATTCATATTTTAAAAGTATATCTTTGTTTTCAGATATTAAGGTGTCTTTTTTTGAGCATAGCAGATCAAAAATTGCTTCTGGTATCGGATTCAGCTATCTAAATATTTTTGAAAATATTGAAAATGTTGAGTATCATTTTGATTCATTTTACGTTGTTTTCCCTTTGTATATGGAATCATCGCTAACAGAATGGTTTAGATTCATGGTTAATTTTAGGTTATTCAATAGCATTTTAGATAAAGGTGTATATAACCAAAAATTGCATAGCTATAAAAATTTGTTTTTGACACTTAATTTAGGTATACTTTTTTTTCAGACATTAAGTATTGAGGGATATATGTTAGCTGGTGAAAATTTTGAATCTTTTCCAATACCTGGATTTAGTTTAAAGTACTTGATAAAGTTTTGATGTTTTTAGGAACCTATCATTATCGATTATCCCTTTTAGTATACCAAAGATGTGTTAAAAATCTAGTTTCCTAAATCTTCTTTTCTCATTTATTCTCACTTGAAACTTATTTAGATAATTGCTCTTATTATGGTACTTTTGTTTCATAGCTTCTTGATAATAGTATTTTCTTCGAGCGATGGATTCTTCTATGGGTTATAGGTTTGTTGGATGTATTTTTAAAAACATTTAAAAAAGTAATGTTTTGAAATATACTTGTTTCTTTTTGTTCTCCTATTTTAGTGATCTATCTTTTTTAAAAACCAATTTTAGAAATTTTTGAACCTTTTGCTATGATGATATTATAAATCTATTAAGGATAATGGTTTTATATATCTTTTTATTATAATGGAATTAAGCTATCTTAGTAAAGAGGATGCTATCTGTTACGCTTACTTTTCACAAAAGCTAATTCCAGACAAAATTTGCAGATACTTTTTATTCCATTACCCCAAGATTACATTTTGTTAGAGTCAGTCTATAAAACCGAAATAACAAAAGATTATTTATGGTAATGAAGAATGAAGTATATGGATGCATTTTTGATAAGATATCTAACCAAAGCATAAAGAGTTAAGTGTAATATTCTTGTTATTAGTGTATGGTAAGGGAAGGTAAGAGAAATAAAAGACAGTCTCTTAGCTTTAGTATAAGTTTAGTTATCTAAAAGTTTGAGGTGGAAATTTTTATTTATGTGTTTCTGTACTCGTTGAAAAATTGTTAAAATAGTTTTATTTTTGTTAATAATTTATTTTATGAAGGAAGAGAATAGAACGCTTTTGCTTAACTTTTTAAATTATCTTTCTTATGAGAAAGGACTTTCTGAAAATACTACGATGTCTTATAGATCGGATTTAACAGAATTTTTGGAGTATTTGGAGAATGAAAATCTTGATTTAAGATCCCTTACCTCTACAGATATAGAAAATTATGTTACTTTTTGTGCTAGAAGAGGCGTGAAATCTAGTACTTTAGCTAGGTATATTTCTGCTATAAGAATGTTTTTTAAATTCTTGGTTTTGAACGAATATATTGAAGAGAATCCTGCAGAACTTGTTGAGAGACCAAAGATGTTTAGGGAGATTCCTTTATTCCTTACAGAAAGTGAGGTTGAGGTGTTGAAAAATACGATTTTGAGTTACGAAAAAAATGATGCGAAGAAGGTAAGGGATTTAACCATATTGGAGTTACTATTTTCCTGTGGATTGAGAGTCTCAGAGCTTGTTAATCTTAGATTAGGTGATATAAACTTGAATAGTGGGTATGTCTCTGTAAAAGGGAAAGGTAATAAGCAGAGATTAGTACCGATGGGTAGGGTTGCTAAAAAATATTTGGAAGAGTATTTGTTTGTCAGAGCAAAAACAATGCAAAAATTTTCAAAGGATGAAGGGTATCTGTTTGTGTCCAAGCTAGGTAAAAAGATTAGTAGGGTTAGTATTTGGAAGATGGTGAAGAAGTATGTTTTGCTTTCAGGAATCAATAAGAATGCAACAGTACACACATTTAGGCATAGTTTTGCTACTGATCTTTTAAAGAATGGTGCTGATCTAAGATCAGTCCAAGAGCTCTTGGGACATAAAAGTATTTTAGCAACACAAATATATACTCATATAACCGATAATAGTAAATTCAAAGCAATATTTAATCTAAGTACTATAAAGAAACTCAATGATGAAAGCTAGATTTTTGTTAGTATTAATGATATCCATTGATAAGAATCTAAAATTGTTATAACTTCTTATTTTCTACATTTACTCTATGCGACTTATTCAGATAGTAGCTCTTATTAGAAGTTATCGAATTTATCAGTAATGTTTTTGAAAAGGCTCTCTTAGTATTTGATAAAGGTATTATTGATTAAATATACTTATTTTCATGAAATTTTTGTTTTTAATTCTGATATTTTTTTTTAGTTTAGGAGAAGGAGTGATGGCTAGTAAGTTTGATGATGTTCTCAAAACGATAGACGAAAATAGGTATGATTTTGTTCTAGATAATGGGTTAAGTGTTATTATCTTCGATATAAAAGATGCTAAAAGTGTGAATATACTCTTGGGTATAAATGCTGGAAGTTTGAATGAAACTAAACCAGGTATAGCATATCTTACATCTCAAGTACTTCTTTTTAAGAATAAGAAATATAATATGCTGGAGATACCAAATTACATAGAGTCTTTAGGTGGTAATATATATACATCTTCGGGCCATGATATGTCATCGGTTCAGGTGCAATGTTTGGAAGAGGACATTTATGATGTTTTGGATAAGCTTTTAGATATTTTTATAGGGTTTGAGGTAGATAATGAAGTTTTAGACATAGTAAAACCAAGTTTAATATCGAAGATTAAAGCTAAGGAAGACGATCCTTGGGAATACACCAGAAAAATATTTCTTAAGGAACTTTATGGGGATCATCCTTATGGTAGAGAGCCAGAAGGTGATGAAGTTAGCATAGAGAGTATAACTTCAGAAGAAATAATGAGATTTTTTAGGGATTTCTACACACCTGATAATGCAGTTCTAGTAATAGTTGGTAAGGTAGAAAAGGAAAAAATTATACCATTTTTGAAAGAAAGCTATTCAAAATGGTATGGTAAGAGAACAAATTATGATGTTCCTTTGGTTAATGTAGGTAAATCTAAGAATGAAGTAAAAGTAAGGAAAGATTTGAAACAGTCTACTGTAAGGATTGGTCATCTTTCTACAAATGTAAAGGATAGAAACAGAGTTGAATTAAAGGTTTTAAACTATATACTTGGCGGTGGAGGATTTGGATCTAGGCTTATGGAAAAGGTAAGAGAGAAAGAGGGGCTTGCATATGGAATAACTAGTAACTTTTATATTGATAGGAAATTAGAAGGATATTTTTTTGTTGGGACTCAGACAGAAAACAAAAATGTCCGTAGAGTCATTGAAATAATAACTAATCAGATAAAGGAAATTGTAGAAAAAGGTATAACACAAGAAGAATTAGAGGATACTAAAAACTTTCTAAGGGGGTCTTTGATTTTGAGTATGGAAAGTTTTTCTACTATTGCCTCTTTTTTGGTTTCGGAAAAGATTTTTGGAATTGAGAAAAACTATTTTGTTAAGGATATAGAAAGAATTTCCGTAATTAAGAAAGAGGATATTGAGAGGGTTGCAAAGGAATATCTTAAACCTGAAAACTTGTTGATAGTTGTGGTTGGGGGTGAATAATGGAGAGAAAAGAATTGCAGTTAGAGCTTCCTGAAAATCATGAGGTTACAAATTATTCTAACCTTATAATAGTTTCTTTTAACGAAGATGAATTTATAATTGATTTCGCAAGAGTTATGCCAGGTAATAGAAATCCAAAAGTTGTTTCTAGGATAATACTTAATCCTAGAAATGCTAAGAGACTTTCTGGACTTCTAGCCAATAATATACTTGAATATGAGAAAAAGTTTGGTGTTATAATACTTCCAGAGTTCGGTAAAGATGCTCATTGAGAAGAGTGTTTTTGAAAATAAAGTTATTTTTATAACTGGTGCTACTGGTACTATTGGTGGCGGTATTCTAAAGTATTTTATTGAAAATTTTTGTGATGTTGTGAAGGAAATAAGAATTTTAAGTAGGGATGAGTATAAGCTAGCAAAGCTAATAGATAGTTTTAAGTATTATGGAAAACTGTCTCCTAAACTTGGGGATATTAGGGATATAAACTCTATAAAGCAATATACTAAAGGAGTGGATATAGTTATACATTCTGCTGCACTTAAAAGAGTTGAGTTTGGTGAATACTATCCTTATGAACTTGTTAAAACAAATATTGAGGGAACTAAGAATATTGTAGACGCGTGCATTGAGAATAATGTTAAGAGAGTAGTTATGATAAGTACTGATAAAGCAGTTGAACCTTCTAGTACCTATGGAGCAACTAAACTCTGTGCTGAGAGAATATTCATTGCAGGTAATATAGATGAGAGGAATAGCTTCAATACTCTTTTTTCGGTTGTAAGGTTAGGTAATGTCATAGGAAGTAGAGGTAGTATTTTTGAGATACTAAAAGAAAAAGAACATAATCAAGAACCTTTCTATATAACACATAAAGATATGACAAGATTCTTAATAACTGTAGAGGAAGTATCAAAGTTTGTTACTAAAGTCATATCAATCATGAGTGGTGGTGAGATATTTATACCAAAAATGACGTCTAGAAAGATTATTGAGTTAATAAAAGAAATATATCCGTCAATGGAAATTATTGAAACTAAACCTAGACCAGGTGAAAAGATACATGAGAAGTTGGTTTCAGATTATGAGAAAAACATATGTTTTGAAAGTGAAGACTGTTTTGTAATCTATCCAGATATCATAAATGATAGGAAACCCCTGAGTACTACTTACTTATGTAGCTGGAATAGAGTTTCTAGCACATCTTCGTTTTTGAGCAGTGATTTTGTGGTAGCGGAAGAGGTATATATAGAAGATTAAAGGAAGGTTAGAAAAGGTTAGGGGAGATTAACGAAGGGAGGATTACCATCCCCCCTTGAAAGAAACTTTACTATTTACTGTGCTTGTTGTTTCTCTTGAGAAGCAGCTTTTCTCTTCTTCTCAAGTTCTACTAGTTCTACTTGGTCTATTATTTTTCTTAAAGCTCTTTTTGTGTATTCTATTTTTTGTTTTGATAGTATTTGCCAATATTTTTCATCGTCTATATCAAGTTCTTCTTGAACTACAGCCCTATCAAAGGATACTGCAACATCTTTGAAGTAAACCACAAAATCACCACCTGGTTCCTCTTGTGGTTTGTAAATCTTAAAGTAAGCAAATTCTTTGAAAGGTAATGATCTTGGATAGAGCGGTAATCTCTGAAGTACTCTTTGATTGACTTGCTCTATATAGTTTGGGTTTTCCCATGCAAGTCTTCTCCATCCCTGGAAGAAAAGAGGACCAACAAAGTATTCTTCTTCTACTCCATCCTCATTTCTTAGTACTACGGAAAGCAAATGCTTATAGTTTCTACCAGATACCCAAACTGATACTCTTTTCACTTGTAGAACATTCATTAATATACCGTTTTTAACTTTCTCTTCATCTGTAAATTGTTGTTTCGAGAAGTCTCCTTCAGGATCAACTGGTGAACCATCAAGATAGTATGGTGTGAACCTAAATGGTGGGATTATCTTTGCATTTGAAAGGAAAGGATTAACTGGGAATTTTATTCTAACACCCATTACATCACCCCATCTCTTGCTCTGTACTTTCAGTAGATAGCTGTTGATAATATTTGGGACAAATCTTGCAGATGAAACAAGCTCGACTTTCCAATTTTCAGTTTTCCAAGATGCAGGATCAAACCATATGTCTAAAAGCTTCTGAGCATTCTCTTGTGAGTAAAACCACTCTCTGTATAGATCTATACCATCTTGTTTATACTTATCTACAAGGTTTTGAAGATTTTGCTTTTCTTTGGATAGATATTCTCCAATTTTTTGTTCGTAGGTTCCGAAATCGATCAAAGTTCTTTCAATTTCAGCTAACGCTAGCCCTGCTGTTACGATCAAAAACAAAACAGATACAACTATTCTTTTCATAACATCCTCCTCTGGTTATAACGATTATCGGAAAGGTATTTTCTTTAGTTTAAACACCTTTCCATTCTAGCTTAATCATGAATGTTTTGATTTTTTCTTTCAAGTATGAAAATTTTGTCTGGAATACTATTTTGAAATGACAAACTTAATTCCTATTTCAAAACATCTATGATAACTTCCTTCGAAACTGTATTGAGATTTGTTTTTACTTTTTCTTATTGTACCATTCTAGGCTACTAAAAACCAAGTATGTATTATCATATTATTACCATTAAAAATTAAAAACTCCCAGAGATGTGAGACTATCTATGGTAAAAAATTGCTAACAAACGTGAAACTTTAATAATTAAGTATATTAGAAATATTAATTCCCAACTTAAATGTATTAAAAATATCACTAAGAAATTCGATAACTCCTTAAAGATGTCTGTTGATCTAAGAAATTACTGTTCTTAAGAAATTATATAACAGAAGTGTTGTAACATAACTTATCTGAATAATTTGTAAGGAGGAACGTAGGAGAAAGAGACTTAGTAATTAGATTTTTTGCACAGCATAGTCTTTTAGATGTAACTAGTTAATATTCTTCTCACATAGAATTAAGGAAATGTTTCTAAAGTGCTAATTTACTACTTAGAATGTTAATATATTTTGGTTAGATATCTTTTGCTTTTTAAGTGTATTATTTTTTCAAAATTTATGGAGAGTTCTAGAGTATATGAATTTAGGGAAG
>JBKBIJ010000018.1:0-16535 GCA_046299455.1 Brevinematia bacterium
ATTTCTTATCTAGATAATGCTAATGGTGATCTTAAATATTGCTACAAAGGAATATACGAAACTGATGCTAAATGGAAATTTGAAACAGTTGATTCAGAAGGTAAAGTTGGTTATTACAACAGTATGAAAATAGACAAAAGTGGTAACATACATATAGTATACTACGATTCAACACAGAAAGCTCTAAAATATGCAGTAAAGAAAGGAAACAACTGGCAGAAAACAATAATAGATAAAAAAGATGACCAAGGAAGATTCACTTCGTTGTTTATAGATAAATACAACAATTTACACATATCTTACTATGTCCAATCAAAGAAAGAAATAAGGTATGCTTTCTTCGATGGTAAAAAGTGGGAAATACAGACTGTGATAAGTGATAGAGCTGGTGGATACTCTTCAATAATAGCAGTAGATGGAAAACCAATCATATTTTTCTATGATATCTCATCCAACAATTTAAAACTTGCAAAAAAATAAAAAGTTTTTAATATAGAAAAAACATTACACAATGATTTATCATTTAATTTATGCTAGAGCTCAAAGGAATTCCTATATCGAAAGGAATAACTATAGGTAAAGCATACATAATAGAACCAGTTCTACCCAAATTTCAAATAGAAAAAATTCAACCAGAAGAAACAAAAAAAGAAATACAAATATTCCAAAAAGCAGTAGAAAAAACCATAGATGAAGTAGAAAAAATATACCAAAAAGATGTAAAACATTCTAGAGAACTAAAAACGTTCTTCATAAACGCAATAAAGGATAACCTAGTAACAATAAGAATATCGAATTCAATAATAAACGAGAACATGAGCGCAAAATCAGCAGTTTTCAAGTTTCTATCTTTCATGGAGAGTATACTAAAATCATCGCCAGCATTCTCAGAAGAAAGAACGTATGATATAATTTCAATATTCTATAGGCTCATAAAGAACATAGAAGAAATAAAAAGTAGCGAAAAAGTTAAACATAAAGAAGAAATTGAAGAAATAGATGAGTATATACTAGTAGGATTAGAGATAGACCCTACACAACTTTTAGAAATACTCCAAACAAAAAATATTAAAGGATTAGTTTTGGAAAAAGGAGGGAGTGCTTCACATGCATCAATAATAGTTCATCAGCACGGGATACCAGCAGTATTTGGTGTAAAAAACATAACAAAAACCATCAAAGAAGATGACATTATCCTTCTAAATGCAAACGAAGGCACTGTCATAATAAACCCAGACAGAAAAACTATAAATATTTTCAAAACAGAAAAAACAAAATTCGAAGCTTATAGAGAACATCTACTAGAAATCCTAGAAAAACCAACAAAAACAATTGACGGTAAGATCTGTAGCATTATGCTTAATATATCTGATCCATATGAAGTAAGCGCGGAAAATTCGAGATACTACGACGGTATAGGATTATTTAGAACAGAACTAGTCTTTTTAGCCAAAGGTAGATTCCTATCCGAAGAAGAACAAGTAGAAATATACACATCAGTTGCGGAAAAATTTATTGGGAAACAAGTAATAATAAGACTTCTTGATATAGGGGGTGACAAAGTATTAGAAAAGGAAAATAGAGAATCAAAACCTGCTCTAGGATGGAGATCGATAAGAATACTTTTCGAAAAAAAAGAAGAATTGCTAAAACAACTAAGAGCGATAATAAGAAGTAACATCTACAACAACATAAAAATACTAGTACCAATGGTATCATCGATAAGTGAAGTAAGAAAAATAAAAGAATTCTTCAGAAAAGCAGTAGAAGAACTAGAAAATAGTAATTTAAAAATAAACAAAAACATACCAATAGGTATAATGGTAGAAATACCTTCGGTCGCAATAATGATAAAAGAATTTCTAAAAGAAGTGGATTTCATTAGCATAGGTACAAACGATCTAACACAGTACGTATTGGCAGTTGATAGAAATAACGAAACATTAGCAGAGTACTATGAACCACTAAACCCTTCAGTTCTAAAACTTGTATACCACTGTATACACACCGCAAAGAAAGAAAACAAATTTGTTTCACTTTGTGGAGAAATAGCAGGAGATCCTAGGTATACAAGACTTCTTCTATCGCTTGGCTTAACTAATTTTAGCATGCCGCAAGAATCAGTACCTTTCGTGAAAAACATAATAATTAATACTCACTCAGCAGAACTAAAAAAGCTTTTCAACAAGGCTAAAGACGCATTAACACCTTCTGAAATAAAAAGGATAATAGAAGAAGACTATATGGAAATATCAAAAAGAATAGGAATATTATCACTACATATCTGATAACTTTTTTGCTTCCTCTTTCTTAAATAGATCTTGGTAATAGTATCCTTTCTTACTTAATTCTTCTTTCAAATTATCTGGGAAAGGCACTTTAAACCAAAATATTCTCCTAATCTCTTTCTCCAATTTTTGTATTCCCTCAGATTCCTTAGTTATCCATAGATAGTAATCATAGATAAACTTAGCTCTCAAATCACCTTTCCACTTTATAGAGTCATGATATTGATAATAATCTCCTGTTAAGCCTTCTTCCATCCAGTGATACCCTGCCATCTCCTTAGCCATGTTCCACCTAAAATCACCAAAAGCTAAAACAATCATATCCCTAGGATTTTTGGAAAAAATTGGTACAGCCAATCTACCCTTACTAGAAATTTTATTAAACTTACTATACGGTTCCCAACAAATACCATGATTACCATACCCTATGGTTAGAATAAAATACGGTACTATCTTAAGAGTAGAAGACCTTGTTTTCCTATCAAAGATTAGAGGATCAAGCTTAGAGATTTGTCTTATATACTCAACAGCGTTTTCTCTAAAATTAGGTTTAAGATGAGATCTAGGAATCATAGAAGAAACTAGTGCAGGAAAGTGATTACCCTGTCTACCCACACACATTTTAACCATTTGTCTTATAGTATTTATCTCAGTCCTTATGGTTGAAGCATCAACCTCATATTCTTCCTCCAAACCGTTAGAAGGAATAGTAGCCTCAATTTTTCTTATCTCCTCAAGAAGTTTCTCTATCTTCTGCTGAATCATGGAAATTTCCTTATTTATTCTAGAAACTTCCCTTATGTTATCCTGTATAGACTGCAACATTTCCTCTTCAGAAGGAGAATAAGAAACCGAAAAACTATCTTCAGAAATATCATCAAAAGTTCTGGATGAATCATAAATTCTCTTAACGTTATTAAAAATAGTCTCTTCAATAAGTTGCCTTTTTCTAAACAATTCCCTAAGTCCGGCAAATTCCGCTTCAAGTAACCCTCTTTTTCTTTCGTACTTTTCTTTCTCAGCAACACTAACACCACTTAAACTCTTCTTTTTTCTTGGAACTTCATCAGTAGCACTAGGTTCAATCTTACCTTTACCAATCTCTTCAATCCATTCATCTATATAGTAAACCGAGTTGTAAATATCATCGTCACTAGGCTTTCTCTTAACAGGTAAACTCTTTATCATTTCCTGATCTTCAACAGTAAGATATTTAAGATCAAGCAATCCAAACCTAATAAAAAGCCTTTTAGGTAAAGGAGTCTTATCAAACCACTGAGTACTTATCTTAAGCAGTATATCATTGTACAAATTCCAGAAAGCACTTGTAAACCTTTCTTTGTAAACTATTTTCTTATCCTTATCTTGCTCAATTTCAAATGCTCGTTTATTCTCTAAAAGATTCTCAACTACCTCTTCATTCTCCCCTTCTAAAACAGATTTAAGGAAACTGTTAGGAAGGCTAGAAAACAGTTTACCCATGTCTCACCTCTAAGACAATATAGTAAATCTATAAACCTAAACTTTCAATATAAATCAAAAATCATTTACAATTTGGATAGGAGGTATGGAGGATGTACAAACTAGTTTTAGTTAGGCATGGTGAAAGTGTTTGGAACAAAGAGAATAAGTTCACTGGTTGGACTGATGTTGATCTTTCGGAAAAAGGAATAGAAGAAGCAAAAAAAGCAGGTAAAATTCTGAAAGAAAATGGATATACATTCGATGTCGCTTTCACATCAGTTTTAAAAAGGGCAATAAACACACTACATATCATTCTACAGGAGATGGATCTTCTATGGATACCTGAATACAAACATTGGAGGCTAAACGAAAGACATTATGGCGCATTACAAGGGCTTAATAAATCCGAAATGGCAGAGAAATATGGTGAAGAACAAGTAAAAATATGGAGAAGAAGCTATGATATTCCGCCCCCTCCTCTAGATAAATCCGATCCAAGATACCCAGGAAATGATCCAAGATACAAAGAACTAAAACCAGAGGAAATACCTTTAAGCGAGAGCTTAAAAGATACCGTGGCTAGAGTACTACCATACTGGAACGAAGTCATCGCACCAACAATAAAACAAGGTAAAAGAGTAATCATCTCAGCCCACGGTAATAGCTTAAGAGCATTAGTAAAATACCTAGACAATATATCAGACAAAGATATTGTAGAGTTAAATATACCAACAGGTATACCACTAGTCTACGAACTAGATGAAGAATTAAAACCAATAAATAGATATTACATAGGAGACCCAGAAGAAGTTAAAAAAGCAATGGAAGCTGTAGCAGCACAAGGTAAAGCAAAAAAATAACATGATGTATTACGATATAAACTTATACAATGCAAGTAAAAAGCTATTCAAAGAAACACTTCTTGAGGATACAAATAATAACGACATCATATCAAACATAATACCAAATAGAAAAGAACAAGCCTATATAGTAGCTAACAATAAAGGTGTATTTTCAGGTGAAATTCTATCGATAGTATTAGAAAAAGATTATGGTATAAAAAGCTGTTCATTGAAAGACGGTGAAACATTCAGCGAAGGAAGTAAAATATTTTCTCTAGAAGGAAGCGCCAAAATGCTTCTATCACTAGAAAGAACATTACTAAATATACTAACAATACTCATATCAATATCAACAACAACAAAAGAATTCGTAGAAGCAAGCCAAGGTAAATTCAAAATCCTAGATACCAGAAAAACTATACCAGGGCTAAGGTTCTTCCAAAAATACGCTGTAAGAGTAGGAGGAGGCATAAATCATAGATTTGGATTATATGACATGATAATGATAAAAGATAACCATATCGCAGTATTCAAAGGAGATATAAAGAGAATAGTAAAAATAGCAAAAGAATTTTCACCGATGCATAAAGTAGAAGTAGAGTGTAAAAACATGGACCAAGTTAAATTAGCAGTAGAGGCAGAAGCCGATATAATAATGTTAGATAACATGACGCCAGAACAAATAAAATCATCAGCAGAATATATAAAATCCAAAGATCCTAAAATAATAGTCGAAGCATCAGGAAATATCGATATAGATAAAGTAAAAGAACTTGCAAAAATAGACGCTAAAATAGACTACGTATCAACTAGTAAAATAACAATGAACTACAAGATAGTAGATCTCTCATTCAATATTGATTAACTATAGTTTAAACCTAAACAAAACTTCAGAAAATTCAATCGTAAATATCGTTCCATTTTTTTCGAATCTTATAAACCTATCCTCAAGAATTTTCTTCATTATCATATACGTAAACATAACATCTTCCTTGCAATGCTTTATAACTGCTTCTATTTTACCCTCCCTGTAAAACTGTGGCATATCATGGCTTGAACTATTTTTACCTCTACCGTTAAGGTTATTTCTAACAAGGTTATCTAATGAAATCCTCAAATCTCCTACATGTTTCTTAATAAGATCATTCAAAATATCAAATGTTTTAATATTATCTGAGTTTTCAAATCTACCATCATATCTAGAAAGAACCTTATAATCAAAATTCCTAGTATTGTAACCTATAACTATGTCAGAAGATAATAACATATCTATCAAAGACTTTACATTACTTTCGTTAAATATGATAAACTCATCCTTTTTTATATCGTACACAACCGCAATTGCCAAAAGCATATCCTTAGCGTTGTCCCAACCTCCAACTTCATAGGAATACTTTTGTGTCTCTAAATCGAAAACTATTGGTTTTCTAAAACTCTCCAAAGGAAATTCCAAAAGATCATAGTAGGCATACTTATCATTTTCTTCTAATTCAGGATGCTCATTCCTAAGATAACTAACAGAGTACCTAACAATCCTCTGATTAACGATATTTTCTTGCTCATTTACTGGTTTCTCAAATCCCTCCAATAGGAACTTTAAAACTTTCTTCCCAATTCTCTTCGATAACCTCAAATTTCCATTACCACATTTAGGTGACTGAATACATGAAGGACAACCACTATCATTGACACACATACACCCTTCAACTGAAAACAACGCTTTTTTAACGATCTTATCTAGTTTATTAAACGCAATCTCAGAATAACCTACACCACCATCAATAGCTTCATATATAACTATAGCAGGCTGGACACCTTTACTCATATACGACAAACCACCAATTTCATTTCTAACGCAAACTACCTCAGATGGGTACATTCCTATGATCGAATGTTCGGCTGAGTGTAACCCTGAAAGCAGAATGTTCTCCTCATTCAACTTAATATTCTCAAGTGAATTATTGTTCCTAAGAAAACTTATATCTTCTGAATAATTCAATATCTTTCTAAGCTTCTCACCGTCAAACAGAATAACTATTCCTTCAGTATCATATTCAAGAACATACGGTTGAGGGTACATGATAACATCAATGACTTTTCTCTCCCTAACTACTTGCCCATTTATGATTCTGCTAGAATACTTCAAAGTCAAAAACCCCTTATACACTTCCTTAACTCTCATTTTTGAATAATTAACAGAAAATCCATAATAGGAGTTACTCTTAATAGTTCCAAGTATCTCTATATCTTTATCGTTCAAGACTTCTGTTGAATAGTCCTCTGAAGTTTTTGTAACAAGAACCAGATTATTCTCAAAATCAACCTTCTGCACCTTATAACTTTCACCCATATGTACATATATACCGCCTTGGTGACACTCCGAAAATATATATTCAAGTGGTATTTCCCCTATTTCTTTATTAATCTCAGTATCGTAAATAGAAAAACTCTTCCCAATACCCCTTATGTTTATAATATTCCTTATATCATTTTTTGATAATTGCGTAAAGAAGTATGTCTCACCATCATACCATCTACTCTGCATCAATATATTAGTTTTACTCTTCTCAATAAATCTCTCAATAGAAAAAATACCATTATCACCCCAATAGTTTCTTACAACAACACTAGATATAAAATTTTTATTAATACCCAAAGCTTCATTATAAGAAATTATAGCTAAAGCAATGTAATAACCTATTATCCTATCGTTAAACACATTAGCAGCCAGAGATTCAATTTCGTCAGAAAAAAGATCATTTGGATTGTTATAATAATAATTATCCAATATATTATCAGTTGGGAAAAATATCACAATACCATCCCTAACTCTACCAGTTCTACCAAATCTCTGTCTAAGCGATATCCTAGAAGAAGGGAAACCCTACAACGCAAACGACATCGAGATCACCTATGTCAATTCCCATTTCAAAAGCGGAAGTTGCTACTAACCCCTTAAGTTTACCATCTCTAAACATATTTTCAATGGCTAACCTATCTTTGTAGTTATACCCAGACCTATATGGAGCAACCAAAGAAGACAATTTTGTTGATCTTATAGCTTTAGCAACTCTCTCAACAGATTTTCTAGACTTAACAAAAACCAAAACCTTCTTAGAAAGGCCAAAAATAAAAACATTAAGAGTGTCTATAATTCTAGAAATCAAAGAGGTCGTAGAAATATACATTCTATTAGGTAATAAAAATTCTATTCTCTTACTTCCAGCAGTACTTTTATCAATTAAAAAAAACTTCTTATCAAAAAGATTTTCAATAAACTCTTTAGGATTACCAATAGTGCCAGAAAGAGCAAAGTATCTGGCATTATTACCATAAACATCGTTAATCATGTTAACTATTCTTAAAAGATTCCCAAAATGACATCCCTTTATTCCAGACATCTCATGTACTTCATCAACAATTATCAACTTCAAATTTCTCCAAAACCTACTCCAATTTTCGTTATATAGAAGTAAAGAGTAAGCAAGCATTTCAGGATTTGTCAAAACAAATCGAGCACTATTCCTTATCCTATTTCTAACACTACTACTAACACCAGAGGTCAACGGATAAACTTCAACAAAAGGTACAACACGTTTAAGGTAGTTTTCAATTTTCTTAGCTTGATCATTTATAAGTGCATTCGTAGGAGCAATATACAAAGCAACAGCATTTTCGTCTTTATAAATCTCCTCAAGATAAGAAATAACATAAGGTAAAGTTTTCCCAGAAGCAGTAGGTGTAACTAACGCAACGTTGTTACCTTCCCTAAACAATCTTACTGCCTCAGCTTGATGTTTATAAAGAGTTATACCTAAATCTTTCAAAAGATTTCTTGAATAAACACTTAAATCTAAAATATCCTCATACTCAGGGTCAGAATAAGGTCTTTCATAAACTTTATCAAACTTAGAGTATACATCAAAATAAAGCCTGATTGTTTCATCCATTCAATCCCTCAGAAGGAAATTCTAGATGTATTAATATTACCAACTTCATCAACAATTTTCAATAAAATTACCTTAGTAGACTTTGTAATATCCAATCTAAACAACTCAGATCCACTATCAATAACTCCATCTAGAGGTAAACAATAAAACCAGTTTATACCATCTGTAGAAAATTGTACTTCTTTTAAGATAGAGTTATCAAAAATCCTAAATTCAACTTGAATTGTATCAATGTTGGTAAAAACTTTAATACTTTTTTCATCTAAGTAAGGAGGAATGGTATCAATAACAAACTTTTCTATAAAATTAGTTTCAGAAAGATGTAAACCGGGAGGATTACTTAAATAATCAGAAGCAACAAGCATAAAACTAAAAACACCATTACCCAAAAAGTACTTGTTAATAGAGAACTTTGTATCATATATAGGTTCTTTAGAAATCATCTGCCATTGTGATAGATTGTAATCTCTAGCAAATAAGTAAAACTGCAATTTGTCTTCATCTGGATCACTAGCCTTCCACTCAAAGTTCAAAGAATCTCCTTGTAGAGAAGCATTAAAAGAACTAATAACAGGCTTTGAATTCTGGGGAGTATAAAAAAGAGAAATACTCTTAACAATAGGAAAAGCTTTTCGATTTTTAGAACTTAAAACAACCTTTAATTTAACGTACTGATACTTATCAAGATTAATAAACTCCTTAACTTCAACCCAATCAGACCAACTACCATCCTCCTTAGGAGTATTACCACCTTTTATAAAAACATTAACAAATGTATCATTAGGTATGATAGCATCATAAACAATTCTACCCCACCTACTAACTCTTCCTACATCTATTTCTTTAGTTTCCAAATATCCAGATAAACCAGTATCTAAAGAATCTATAAAATTAACCGAAGAAGGATTAGCCCCCAAAACATAAAAATTGTTACCTAGATTAACCAGTTTAACAAAATTCAACCCATACATGGAATATCTCAACCTTCTCTCATGAATCGAATACTCCAAAATCTTACCATCTATGGTAGTAGCTAAAACCTTATCATCAATAACTTCAAGAGACGTTATACCAAATTCACTAAACAGTAATTCAACCTGTTTCGAAGAAATATCTATTTTGTAAACACTACCTTGGGTAGATCTAAGAATATTAATTGGAATAGGTTGAGTGCTTTTAGAATCCTGCTGCGTAGTTTGTTGAGTCTGAGGAGAAAAACTGTAGGTTGAAACTATAAGATAATTCATAAACTTCTTTATATCCGTAATTTCACCACCCTTAAGCGAAATAAAAGGTTTTACAACTTTACCGTCAAAAACATATATAGTACCAGTACCACTAGATCCTACATAAACATTATTCCCATCAACAAGAGAAGTAATTAAATGTTTATCGTTACTACTCTCAAAAATTTTCTTATACCTATCCTTAGAAATTTCATAAATACAAGCTTTGTTCCCAGTAATAACATAAATTTTCTTGTTCAACTGGAAAATATCCCAAACATAGTTATCTTCTAACCTAACAAAAGGATCATTACTAGCAAAATTCAAAAGATAAACTGCCCCACTTTCACCAGTAAGAGCATAAATAAGATCATTAATAACTTTAACCTTTATCAGAATAGAATGATTAAGCAGTGCACCTATATTTTCAATTCTATTTTCATAATAAAGATAAAGATTATTAGGATTTACCGTCGAAAAAACCAAATAATTACTAATTTTTTCAATAGAACTCGCAAAAAGCTCACTACCATTAAATAATTCCCTCAAACTATAACCTAAGGAAATACCACCATCACTGTAAATAGATAAATTACTATAAGATAATTCACTAAAAACTTCAGGTGAAAACCTTATCTCTACCTTCTTAGTATACACACCAAAAGAAAGATTAAACAAGAAAATAAGCATAAAACCAAACACTAAAATAACTCTATAAAAAAATCTACTCATATCTTTACACCTTTTTCTTCAAAAAGTATCTATCCAAAGAATACTTACCTCCACCAATTAGAATCAAACACAAAAAGATAACAAAATATATCAAAGCAAGCTCATAAGAAGCTCCAGTTTTGGTATTATAATAAACTGCAACTAGCATCACAAAAGAAAGTAATCCAGCATTAACCCTAGTCAAAATTCCCAAAATAACCAATATACTAGAAAAAAATTCAACAACTCCCGCAAGAATAGCAAAAAGCCCTGGCACCGGAAACCCCAAACTAGAAACAACATTAACAAACTTCCATTCCTTTCCACTTAAAAAACCCACAACACCTAAGATTTTACCCCATCCATGTAACATAACCATCAACATCCCTGTAATAACTCTAAGAATCAATACACCTAAATCGATCATATCTAATCTCCTTATTAATAATCTAAGTTTGAATTGTCAAAAATATCTCAATCTAATTTCAAATTTTCAAAGAATCTACACAAAAACATCTCAAACCTTAAAACCATTTAAAATAACAAATTAACCCTTATACAGATGCTGTGTCAAAAATATAATTTCTTGGGCCTATTTTTATTCCCATCCCTCTACAAAACCTATCCAGACATTATTTCTTATGGTAATTCTGTTTTCATAACTTCTAAAAGAATAGTGGTCTTTGATTGATACCCTCTTAGAAGTTTTCTATAAATTTGGAAAATCTAATTTATACTTACAACTTATTCACAAAAGTAATCTCACATGGTACTTCTATTTTATAACTTTCTAAAAATGATATATTCTCGAAGCAGTTGCTTTTAAAAGATTATCAAATTCCTTGGCCATATCTTGGACACAGTTAATTACGAAAGTGATATTTTTAAAACATCCTCTCTTAACCTATTTGGAAATTTAGCGTTTTCGCTCTGTAGCATCTAAAGAAACATACTTTGAGCAATAAAACTTTTCTAAAGAAGTTATACAGCTTCTTATCAATACTCTTCTAGAACTTTAAGTAAGAAAAATAGCATTTTTCAATTTTCTTCTTTCTGGGTAAAGAGAATATTAACAAGCAATGTACCAAAGGTTAAATTTCTTAGTTCTCTTCCTCTTTCGTTTTTTAAGATTATTTAAAAAATTGTCTTTTTCATAACTTCTAAAGAGTGTTAGTTTTTTGGAACAATACCCCTAGGAGTTTTCTATAAACTTAGAATATCTTTTGCCCATTATAAATTACAATTCTTCCAAAAATTTTTGTACCATCTTCTTTACTTTGAAATTTTTGAACATTACTTGGGAAAAGGTAGGTATGTCAACCTTACTCAGCAACATTTAAAAAAGATCATGCTGCAAAAATTAATAAGATGACTATATTCATGCAGGCACTCTTATTAGTTTTTATGTACCATATTCCAAAGAAAAGTAAGTTTCTTAAGATGATAAACCTTAGAAGTCTTCATAAATCTTGGAATAGTATTGCACTAAAAGAAAAAGATATATAGACGAATAAACAAAAGATCACAAACCAAAAAATACATCCTATTAAGATGAGCAATCTTATAGTATTTTTCTATTAATGGTTCTAATGTATAAAACTCAATAAGGGTCGTAAACCAATAAGTATACCCCTCAGATCGTAATACTATCTTATTAACTTCTAGGATAGAAATACTAAAAATTGCAAAAAACTCAATCCATAGAATTATTCACTAAACTACTCTATAACTTCTAATTTCTTAGATGTATTTCTAAAGATTTTAAATGATAAATTCATATTTAGGGATTATCTTATATATCTTCTAAGTAAAGAGAAATTAACAAGCTACATCTAAAATGTTTATGGTCCGTCGAAGATTAAATTTCTTAGTTTTCTTTTTCTATCGTTATTTCCCTATAAATTTTCGGAAAATTTGTACTTTCTGCTATTTAGCTTTCTTGAGAAAGGCGATTTGTTTAAAAAACAAACTTTTTTAAGAGGGTATCCAATTCTTAAATTTATTTTGTAAACCTTTAGGTAGGAAAGTAACATCTTTGACACAGCCTCATGGAATTTTCTTAGAGACATAGAGTTCTCCTGAGTAGTTATAGAATTTCTTATCGATATTTTCGGACATCCTTAAGTAGGAGAATAATATTTTGATAAATTCTTGTTTTTTGAATTTACTCACCTAGGAGTTTTTATAAATTCTTAGCATATTTACTTTCACCTTTAGAACTTATTTAAACAGGTATTCTTACATGGTATACTTTTGTTCCACGACCTCTTAAGAGAGGTAATTTCTTTGAATAACGTGCATTTTTTGAGAGATATCTAATTTTTTAGCAATATCTTAGAATTTCGAACAACCTTTAGATAGTTTTCTATTTTTACTTTTGTTTCATTTCTTCTTAAGAAATGATATCTTCTCAGAGCGAAATTCTTATTTAAGGTGTTATTCAACCTCTTAGCTATATTTCTTAATACATCCAAGCCAAAAGTAATGTTTTTTAAGTATTTTCTTATTGATGTTGAAATTTAGATAATCTCCTTTATGGTATTAAGGTAGAGTAGATATCCTATTAAGACAAGCTATCTTACGGTATTTCTGTCTCTGTAATTTTTAGGAGTGGTTTTCTTTGAGCGATAGAGTCTTTTTGGGCTTATTCAATCTCTTGAATATCTTCTGAAAACCTTTAAGTTGGAGAGTAATATTTTTGTAATAATCTCTATTCCTCTTTAGAACTTATTTAGGCGTTTTCTTTCATTTATAGTATTTTTGTTTCATATTTTTGTTTCATAGGCTTATTAGGAATGATAGTTTCTTAGAATAATTGCTTTTTTAAGGAGTTATCTAGTTTACTAAAATATTCTAAATAACCCTAAGTAGCAAAGTAACACTTTTGCTTCCTAAATAAGACAATAAAAAGATAAAAACTTGAAAATCTCAAAGCCAAAAGAATATAGCTTCAAATGGTATTGCAAAGCAATAGTTTTTCAATCAATAAACAGTAAAAAATTCAACCTAACTTGAAACGAATAAGTTATAAGGCCAAATTCACTTTTTTCCCTGCCAAAAGGAAAAGAAAGCTCAGTAACAACAACCCCATTCTCAAAATTGAAGTAAATCTTATTTCCAACATAACCACTAAAGTCAACGAGATTGTTTACACATACAGCTTCCCAGCTTAGTAAATTATCAAACTTTTTACTAATTCTTCCCATTAAATAGTGGTTAACCAAGTATGTAAATCCATAAGAATCCAAAAACTGTTTTTCAGTTTGGAGAGAAGCTAAAGAAAAAACGTTCGTTGGGCTGAAGTTTCTTGATGTTTCTTCTATTAAATCCAAAGACTTCTCCCATCTCTCCTTTTCTAAACCATACCCATTATAGAAGTATTCAAACATAATTGTTATTTTTTGTTCCTTGAAAGTATAATGTCCACCTATGATAAAAGCAGGTATCCAGTTAAACTCTTCCTCAAAAAGTATATTTGTTTCACCTATTTTGTTTCCCATATAATAAACATCATCCACATCAATAAACTTCTTCGTTATTTTACTAGCATAATTGCCCTCAAAATGCAGTTCCAAACTCTCCCCAATTACATAACTAACGTTAAGACCCAAATTTAAAGCGCCATCGTAATAAAGCAACGGTGAAATATCTAAGCCATAAATATTTCCTTGTATCCTCAATAATAATTCATTTTTATCCTGTGGCAAAGAAAGATACTGCTCTATCCACCTCTCATCCCAAGAGATCTTGGGAGCAAAAACAAATTGAAAAGAATAATTCTCCATAAAAAACTGTATATCCACCAAGATCTTTCCTTCTGTATACTTCTTAAAATCAGCTCTATCATCTTCATTAAGTCTCTTACCAACAAAGTAATCAGTAAGGTTTTTAAAATACCCTACACCACTACTTACAACCTCTTTACCGAACACAAACATAAACGAATCAATTGGCATAAATAATAAATATAACTCGTTTATTCTATTTGTTAGTACTGTTTCATCAATAGAAGGGGAAACTTTCATAAGATCTGAAAATTTTACTCCAATTTTTTCGTCAAAGAACTTTATCTTATCCTGCCAGAAAAAACTTATTCTCGGTTCAATCTTTGTTTCAAGCCTTAGGAAATTCGCTGGATTTAAATAAGAATTTTTAGGTAACCCAAAATAATTCAAGTCATACCTTATATCAACTCCAGCAAAGCTAGTAGAAACAAAAACAGAAAGCAATATCACAAACCACCATTTCATTCTGGTCCCCTCTAACATTTTGCCTCCATCTAAATAGTTCTCAGAGCATCTACGATATTCATTTTTGCAGCTTTGTACGCTGGTATAACAGAAGTAGCTAATGCTACCAAAACGAAAAGTCCGCAGTAACCTAAAACTTCTACCACATTTGGCGTAATCATTGTATAATATCCTTCGGCATTACCTGGAGGTGGCGGAATATAAATTCCACCAGAAATGTTAATTACCAAAGATACTAAAAACCCAAATATTAACCCTACAACAACTCCAATAATACTAATAAGCCCTGTCTCTAGTAAAAACTGCAGTATCACCACTCTCCTTTTTGCCCCTATAGCCCTAATTGTGCCAATTTCTCTAAACCTATCATAAATATTCATAGTAACAGTATTAGCAATAGCAAAAACTATCACACCAAGAATAATTAAAACCAAAATCCTCATATTAGATTCGTACATATCACGAACTTGGAAGTAATAAACAGCTATATCTTTCCAACTTTTATACTCAAGCCCCCTAGATTCACAAAACTTTCTAAGACTCTTCTCCATCTTATCTGTATCATCTGTATTCTTAAGCAGAACAATAATCCTATCAACACCATTAGGGACATTAACAGTCTTCTGAATTAATGAAAGTGGTATAATCAGAAAAGTATTATTATACTCTTCTATCTGGAAAGAAACGATACCCCTAACTTTAATATCGACTGCATTTACTCCTCCACCGCGTGTTGTTGTCATGAGAGTAAGGTAATCCCCAACTTTCGCGTTTAGCTTCTTCGCCAGACCACTAGCAATAATACCACCGTTTTCATCATCATCAGACAAAAAACTACCTTCAACGAGGTTTCCACCAAAACTATTGAGTGCTAACTCACTTTCACTCCATCCCCCAAAACCTAATGCAATAGAACTAACATCCCCACTAGACAAAATACCTTGAAACCCAAGTCTAGGAGCAATTGTCTCAATACCTTCAAACTCATACAATTCACGTATTATCTTTTGATAGTTTGTAACAACATTCTCATAACTTGTTTCATCCCTTTGTGTAGAAAAACCTTTCCCATAGATATGAAAATGCCCAATTCCACCTCTAACCATTGACTCTCTAAGTCCCCACATAGAGTATGTTATATACCCATTCATTAAAAATAATGCTGTAACACCAACAACTATAGATAAGGCAGTTAAGATTGATCTTACTCTACTCCTAATGATATTCTTTAAAGCGATCTTTAAAAATACAAACATACCCACCTCCTAATCAACGATTTTCCCATCAAGGATATGAATTATCTTCTTAGCATGTTTAGCAATCATCTCTGAATGAGTTGAAAAGATGAACGTAATATTTTTTTCTCTATTTAACTCCAGAAGAAGGTTAACAATACTTTCACCAGTTTCAGAATCAAGGTTTGCAGTTGGTTCATCGGCAATAACAAGCACAGGTTTAGTAGACAAAGCCCTAGCAATAGCAACTCTCTGCCTTTGTCCACCAGAAAGTTCATCAGGCTTATGCTTCATAAACTCCTTAAGTCCAACTCTTTCAATAAGGTAATGTAACCATTCCTTATCTACCTTTTGATTGCCAAGAAGAAGAGGATATTCAATGTTTTCGTATAAATTCAATACAGGAATAAGGTTAAAGCTTTGAAAAACAAATCCTATAAACCTATTCCTAAATTCGGAAATTTCATCATCACTCATAGTTTGTGTATCTTTACCATTAATCCATACTTTACCTTTTGTTGGGATATCAATGCAACCTATAAGGTTAAGTAAAGTTGTTTTTCCAGAAC
>JBKBIJ010000019.1:0-16407 GCA_046299455.1 Brevinematia bacterium
ATTATCTAATTTCCTGAAGGTATTTTTTACACCTTTCAATAGAAACGCATTGTTTTTGAAACACTTTCACTGTATTTTGCATGAAAATTTTAGATAGAATTATAATACTGAAAAGGTGAAAGATATGTTTATAAAGAATATAGTAATAGGTATTTTAGGTTTTGTGCTGTTTCCAGTATCTTATTTTATACTAAGTAACTTGAATTTTTTACTTTGGGGTATAATAACAAGTTCCGTACTTATACTATTCTACTTTGTTAACGTTTACGTTATAGGCAAAACCAGATCGTTTTTAACAACGGTGGCATCATGGTTAGTACTAATATCATTATGCATACCTATAAGTACTATAATACTAGGATCACCAAAGATAATCTTACTTTATACAGGAATAATATCCATCTCGATATCATGGTTAATGATACTTATACAAATAATCATAAGTGAAACATTTAAAGGTTACTAACATCACTAAGCGTTTGAATAATAATTGAAGGTTCAACGTCAACAGTAAAAGAATCAACCATTTTGCCTATTTCCGTAGGTAAAGAAATTTTTATCTCCTTAGAAATAGATTTTTTATCTCCCTTCATTAGTTCTACAATTCTGTAAAAATCTTTTTGAGATAACTTTAACCCCAATTCTTTAAATGTGGTAGGCAAAGAAAAAAGTTTAAGTAATTCAACAATACTTATACAATCTTCCTCTGAAAGCAAACCCAATCTAGTGGAAATAAAGGACTCTACTACCATACCTGCACTCACTGCAAAACCGTGCAGTATCTTATAATTTGAAACTGCTTCAATAGCATGACCAACAGTATGCCCAAAGTTCAATATTTTTCTAAGTCCTTCTTCTCTCTCATCACTTTCAACAATTTCTTTTTTAATCCTACAACTCCACTCTATTGTCCTTTCTAAAACTTCTTCATCTCTACTCATTATAGATTCATGGTTAGCTCTAAGGAAATTATAAAAGTTTTTATCTCTTATTATGGAATGCTTTAATACTTCGACAAGTCCATTTTTAAAATGAACACAAGGTAAAGTGTCTAAAAATCTTAGTTCCATTATTACTGCTTTTGGTTGATAGAAAGCACCTATTGTATTCTTGCCATAAGGTGTATCAACTCCAGTTTTACCGCCTATTGAACTATCGACCATTGCCAAGAGAGTCGTAGGAAGCTGAATATAACTTATACCTCTATGATAGGTTGCAGCAACAAAACCAGCAATATCACCAACAACACCACCACCAAAAGCAATAATCAAAGCTTTCCTATCAATTTTTAACCTCAACATTTCATTCTCTATTATCTCTTTGGTTTTCCTATTCTTATGCTTTTCACCAGAAGGAACAGAAATAACATGATAAGGAATTAGCAAAGTATCCAGATACTTAACTAAAAGATCCATGTGGAAATGTTTCACAATATTATCGGTAACTACAACTAAAGAGGATGGCAAGAGAACCTTAATTTCCTCAACTAAAGCTTGTAAAATATCTTTACCAATATATATTGGATAAGAAAGATCTTCGTTTCTAAATACATTAACAGTAAACTTCATCATGTTTACTTTGTTTACTTCTTTTCTCTACTCTCAAGATATAAACCTCTTTCTAGAGCAACCTTACCTGTTCTAGCCATCTCGATTATACCATAAGGCTTCATAAGTTCAATAAAACCTTCAACCTTCTCACTAGATCCTGTTATCTCTACAACCAGTGAATTATGAGCTACATCAACAACCTTAGCTTTAAATACATCTACTATCTCTATAATCTCACTCCTTCTTTCTCTAGGTATAGAAATCCTAAGTAAAGCTAACTCTCTTTCAACTTTTTGAGATTCAGTTATATCTTTAACTTTTATAGTTTCAACAAGCTTTGCCAACTGTTTTCTAACCTGTTCTGCCGTTCTCTCATCTTCATCAACAACAATCGTCATAACAGAAACTTCAGGATCCTCAGTCTCACCAACTGACAAACTCTTTATATTAAATCCCCTAGCACTAAATAATCCGGAAATCTTAGCCAAAACACCAACACTATTCTCAACTAAAACAACTATGGTTCTCTCCATATCTTACCTCTTGAAAAAGAATTTTAAATAAAAAACATCTTTAGTTAAAAATACAGAGAGAAGTAGGGCATGTTATTCTGTAGCATTTGTACAACACAACTTCTAAAGAACGATGAGATTGTATCAAAAATTCAATTCCCTAAATTCCTTCCTACCATTTATTTATTCTCACAATCTAGTTAAGTAGGTACTCTTATATGGTATTTATGTTTTATAATTTCTGAAGAAAAATTATTTCTTGGAGTAATATATCCTTTTCAAAAGATCGTCAAACTTCCCAGAGATATTTTTGAACACCTTTAAATATAGAAGATAAGATTTTTCAAAAATTAAATTTCCTAAATTCCTTCACACTCCAATTCATTTATTCTCACAACTTATTTAGATACTCTTTCATAGTATCCCTGCTTCCATAACCTCTAAAAATGTAGTTTCCTGAATTGGTTACGTTATGACTCTTCTATAAATTCATAATACCTATTTATTTAGACACCTACTCTTAATATGATATTTTTATCTTCATAACTTCTTAAAGAGTGTTATATTGAATATTAGCCTTAGGAGTTTTCTGTAAATTTAGCTTATTTATGTAATAATTCTTTGCGTTAATAAAAAAAGTATGAGCATAGAAATTTTCGAAAGATTTTTTCAAAAGCTGGGAGTGTTTCAAAAATTACAGAAACCTCTAAGACCACTACTCCCCAAAATTACTTTTTTAGAAGTAATGGGATATAGAAAATAACAGTAATTGTTTGAATAGATTAAAGTAGGGATGCAAGAAATAATTTAAGTACATCTTTAGCCTCTAGGTTAGATAAATTCTTACCTTATTAGTAAGTGGTATACTACCCGCTAAAGAGAAAAATAATATTCTTGAAATAACTTTAAATACATATAGAATGCTATAACTTCTCAAGGTAGCTTATAAGTTCAATCACTTTTTCTTTTATCATATCTCTTATTTTTCTAACTTCATCAATATCCTTATCTTTAGGATCAGGTATATTCCAATCTATATATTCTTTAGAAGGATAGAAAGGACAGGTATCACCACATCCCATGTTAACAACAAAATCAAAAACTTTTACATCTAAATCATTAAATCCTTTGGGTTTTTCATTGAGAATTTTAACACCAATTTCTTCCATACATTGCCTAACAATAGGATTAATTTCATTAGCAGGCTTAGAACCAGCACTATAAGGATTAACTATATGTGAACCTAAAACCCTAGCAAAAGCTTCTGCCATCTGGCTCCTACCAGCATTCTGAATGCATAAAAACAATACATTATATTTTTTCATAGACTTTATCCTACTAAAACAGTATAAATTTTTAGAAAACTATTTGCAAAGTTAATGTAAAAATATATACCAGTACAAAAATTTATCTCTGTACTTTTAAAACTGGTTTCCAAACATAACCTTATACTAACAACTCACAACTGCTAGATAATAACTAACTTTTATAACTAATCTTCTTGATTACATTAATATTAATCCTAAAAACAATCAAAATACTCTAGAATCTTATTATTTTCTTCTTTATGAAGCTGTGGCAAAAATTTTAACCCCAAACCTTACCATCCACTTAACTTTACACCTAACATATGAAATTATGAAACATTATACTTTACTCTAAAACATATCTAAAAGATGTGTAAGAAATCAAACTTACTAAGTCTTTTTATCTCACTATCTTTACTACTTAAACAACTACCTTTATTATGCTTTCTCTGCATAATTTCTTAAATAAAAATAGTTTATTGGAGTATGTTCCTTATGGTAATTTCTAAACTTTTTATGCGATAATACTTGAGATTTATCGAATATGGCATTTTTATGTAAAGAACAATTTAAGTAATTTTTGAAGTCTCTAACTGAAAAAACATTTAATACTAAGAGTGTAAAAAATCTAGTCTATACATCAAAAACAAACTCTAGGAATTTTTGAACACTTTTCAAAACGATAGTATTTGAAATCTATCTAAAAATACAGCCTTCTGTAAGGCTGTATTTTCACATTAACATTTTACTAATCTAGAATAAAGAGTATTTAACAATGCAGAAAAATTAAACTTTTCACTAATCCCTAACAATAGTTTTTATGACATTACCAGATTTATCTACAATTTCAACTTTCATTGGCATTTGACCAATAGCATGAGTAGAGCAAGACAGACATGGATCAAAACACCTTATGCCAGCTTCTATCCTATTAAGCATACCCTCCTTGATATCACCGTTTTTTATATAAGCTTTAGCTATTTGAGCAACCGTTTTGTTCATAGCCAAGTTATTTTGTCCAGTAGCGATTATAAGGTTAACTTTAAGAAGAATACCATTTTCATCAACCCAATAATGATGGAACAAAGTACCTCTAGGCGCCTCTGAAACACCAACTCCCATCTCTTTGTTAACTCCTCCATAAACCCTATACTTACCTTTGTAAATCACAGGATTTTGAACAATCTCTTCGATCTTTTCGATACAGTGTAATATTTCAATAAGCCTAGCATAATGATACATAAAAGAACTTAGAACAACACCATTAGATGAGAACGATTTGAATTCCCTTAGCTCTTTATCAGCAAGAGGAGTACCCATTGTCTTAACGATATTTAATCTTGCTAAAGGACCAACCCTATAAATACCCTCAGGATAACCAAAAGATTTTAGATAAGGGAACTTCAAATAAGAGTGATCAGAACTACTTTCACCAATGTAATCATAATATTTTCTAGGATCAATTTTATCAAAAACAACATTACCATTAGAATCAACAACTCTTATAAATCCATCATGATGGTTATAAGACCCATCTTCGTTGACGAGCCCTAAGAAATAGCTGGGGAAATTACCAAAATTTTCAACTACATCTTTATTTTTATCAATATAGCTTTTGAAAAAGTCGATACCCATCTTTGTCGTTTCCTTAACTTCAGGTATCCAATCAAGTATTATCTGTTTTTTATCTTCGGAGAATGGTTCTCTGACTCCTCCAGGAACAGCCCAAGCTGGATGTATTTTTTTACCTCCAAGCATTTCAATAATGTCTTGTCCGAACTTTCTAAGCCTTATACCTCTTCTAGCTAGATCTGGGAATTTTTCTATGACTCCAAATATGTTTCTTTTTGCTGGATCGGAATCAAAACCTAAAAGAAAATCTGGTGAAGAAAGATGGAAGAAACTCAAAGCATGTGATTGAACCAACTGAGCTGAATTCATCATGTATCTTAGCAATCTTGCGGCTTCTGGTATTTCAATACCCATTATATCATCACCTGCTCTAGCAGAAGCAAGTAAATGGCTTACTGGACATATACCACATATCCTTTGGGTTATACCTGGCATCTCCGTATACAGTCTACCTTCACAAAACTTCTCAAAACCTCTAACTTCAGTAACATGGAACTGAACATCTTCAACATTACCATTATCATCAAGGTATATACTTATCTTAGCATGCCCTTCTATCCTAGTAACAGGATCAAGAACTATTCTTTTCTGGGACATATTTTAACCTCCCTAACCATATCTATAGTTTTCTTTCGAAAATTCTGGTTGTCTACCTTCCAACAATGTTTTGATTGTATACCATATAGAATCAGCCGAAGGTGGACAACCAGTCAAAAAGTAATCAACTTTGACAACATGAGATATAGGCACAACTTTCTCTAACAATCTTGGAATTACAACTCTATCTGAAGGTATATTCTTATTGTGCGTTGCTTTCTCAATGTAAACCGCATTTAAAACATCATCAACTTTAAACAAATTTCTATAAGCTGGAACATTACCAGTAACAGCACAATCACCAAACGCTATAAGAATCTTACTCTTCTCTCTAACAATCTTAAGTACTTCAACATTATCAGTATTTACAACAGCACCTTCAACTAAGCTAATATCAACTTCAGGATAATCTTGATAATTCTTTATAGGAGTATGTAACTTCCAATCAGTTATAGGCGAAGACATGAATTCAGCAACTTGAGAAAGTTCAATTAACCTTTCATCGAGATCTAGAAAAGACATATGACAACCTGAACAACCACCTAACCAAACTGTACCTATCCTTACCTTACCCATATTCTAGCCTCCCTTCCTTCAAGAATTCTCTGTAAGAAAGTTCTATCTTTAACCATTTCAGATGAAGTAGCAGTTTTATCAAACAGTGCACCAACAGGACAAACTTGAACACATTTCCCACATTGAGTGCAATCTTTTATCTGTCCCCATGGTTCACCAAACCCTGCAGAAACCCTAACACTAATTCCTCTTCCTTTAAGATCCCAAACATGCGCTCCTTCAACTTCATCACAAACTCTTATACATCTAGTACACTTAACACATTTACTCTGATCCATAACAAACTTCGGATGAGAAGCATCTATTTGGAAAGATTGCCATAGATAATCAAACCTAACATGATCCATACCAACACTATATCCAAGATCCTGCAACTCGCAATGCCCATTAACAACACACGAAGCGCATATATGATTACCTTCCGCAAAAAGAAGCTCTACTACCATTCTTCTGTAGTTTTTCAGTTTTTCGGTATTAGTTCTCACAACCATACCTTCTGACACTTTAGTAGCACACGCAGGAACAAACTTAGGAATACCTTCAACCTCAACCAAACATAATCTACAAGCTGCAACTGGAGTTAACCCCTCTAAATTACATAAAACAGGTATATTAATCTTGTTTTCCATCGCTACTTGAAGAATAGTTTTCCCAATCTCACCAGTACATTCAACATCATCTATTTTGAGGGTAACAACACTCATAATAACCTCCTATAGATAAACATTTGTAACATCAAAATTCTTGATCTTACAAACTCCAGCAGGACATCTTTTCTCCGTTATATGTGCAAGATATTCATCCTCGAAGTACATAATAGAACTTAAAACAGGGTTTGGAGCAGTTTGACCAAGACCACATAGACTCATCTCTCTAACCATATATGCAAGATCTTTTAAGTTTTGATAATCAACCATTGTAGCCCTTCCTTCAGTGATTTTTTGTAAAATATTCTTCATGCTTACAGTACCAACTCTGCATGGTATACATTTACCACACGACTCATCAGCACAGAAATCCATAAAGAAACTAGCAACATCAACCATACAAGTAGATTCGTCCATAACGATGAACCCACCTGATCCCATTATTGAACCAACCTGTTTCAAGCTATCATAGTCAATAGGTAAATCGATAAACTTTTCAGGTATACACCCACCAGAAGGTCCCCCAGTCTGAACAGCTTTGAACTTTTTACCACCCTGAATACCACCACCTATCTCAAAAACCATTTCTCTTATGGTTATTCCCATAGGTACCTCAGCTAAACCAGTATTATTGATTTTACCAGCCAAAGCGAAAACTTTGGTACCCTTACTTTTCTCTGTACCAATACTTGCGAACCATTCACCACCATTGTTGATTATAGCGTATATATTAGCAAAAGTCTCTACATTATTTATAAGTGTCGGATAACCCCAGAGCCCCCTCTCAGCAGGGAAAGGTGGTCTTTGTCTTGGCATACCCCTCTTACCTTCAATTGAAGCAATTAGCGCAGTCTCTTCACCACAAACAAACGCACCAGCACCAACCCTAATACGTATGTCAAAACCAAAATTCGTACCCATTATCGAAGTACCTAGCAAACCAACTCTCCTAGCTTCTTTCAACGCTTTGTTCAATCTTTCGATAGCTAAAGGATACTCAGCCCTAACATATATAAAACCTTGACTAGCTCCTACTGCATAAGCCGCAATCGTCATCCCCTCTATAAGCCTATACGGCATACTCTCCATAACACTTCTGTCCATAAACGCACCTGGATCACCCTCATCACCATTACAAACAACAAATTTTATATCTGACTTCTGTTTCGAAACAGTTTCCCACTTAATACCCGTAGGAAATCCTGCACCACCTCTACCTCTAAGCCCACTTTTCTTAACTTCCTGTATAACATCCTCTCTACTCATTTCAGTTAAAGCCTTAGCTAAAGCTGAATAACCTCCACTCGCAATGTAGTACTCAAGACTCGTAGGATCAACCTTATCAAAATCCTTCAACACAATATAAAACTGCTTCTTATAAAAAGGATCATCCTTTCTAATAATATCCTTATCATCAGGCGTACCCTTAACAAAATGCTTCCTAATAATCTCATCCAACTTCTCAGAAGAAACATTAGTATATATAATACCATCAGGCTCAACTTTCATCAAAGGACCTTTACCACAAATACCTAAACAACCAACATTCAAAACCAACACCTTATCCTTCAAACCATACTCTAAAAGCTTATCCTCAATCTCTTTCTTGAACGATGAACTACCCAAAGAGTGACAACTAGCTCCACCACATATCAAAATCTTATAATTATACTTACTCAAACTCTCCTCTTGCTTTTGACTAATTTCCTTTAACTCTTCTAAGTTCACCTTTATCCCCCTACAACCTAATTTTATACGTAACTAAAGTAAAAATTCTTACAAGTTATAAATTTATACCAAACTTATATAAATTATAGATTATTAGCCTTTTAATAATCTTTTTAGCACAATTCTAGGTGTTTTATCTTAAAAAGCTTAAAGTTTCTCATTTAACCCTCTTCATACATCTTTATCCTTACTGCTATCTATGGCTAGTTATATGTTCCATGATTTTAACTTAGGAACTTATAACGGACATCTAAGAAGAGAAAAGGAGTATTTAACATTTTATCACTTCCTGAGATTATATTGCTTTTTTCTTGGATAATCCTTTAAAAATCGTCCGAATTCTATCAATAAAAGTGATCTTATTACGCTATTTTTGTCATAACTTTCTTAAGAATAGTATTTTCTTAAAGTAGTGAGTCTTTTTTAAGTGGTTATAGAATTTTTAGCAACATTTTTTAACACCTTTAAAACAAGAAAGGGAAACTCCTAAAACGTTTTCACTTATAAAGGCAAGTATTTTCATTAGTATGTTCTTGTACTATGACCTTTAGAAAGATAGCTTCTTTGATATGGAGGATTTTCTTGAAGATTCATCTAATTTCTATTATTAAATGTATTCTTTACATCTTCAAATATGGTTTTTGAAAATTTTTCATCTTTAGTATCTCTATTAATTTTTGAAACACAATTTCATAAATATTGGTCATTCTATTAATACTTACTTTTCTATTGAGGGAAATTTACAAATTTTGTATTACATTCAACCAAAAAGAACAACAAAAACCACCGTAGTTGAGCATACAAAGAAAAACAAAATTAAGATGAAATATCGTAAAAAAAGACTCAAAAGTTAAAGAAAAGTTTATCATATTCCATTTATACGAAAAAAGAAAAACAGAAGAAACAGAAGAAATTATTGGAATAACCAAGTTAGTATCCAACATTATTTAATAATGTAAAAGATGATACAACAGCCTTATCCAAGTTAAATTTTAATGCAGTTAGTAAAACAAAAATTAGGAAAAGTAAATGTGATAAGATAGTAAAAGAAAGAAGTTAAGTATGGGAAGATATGTATAATAAAACGAGAAAAGCACCTAAGATTCAGATAAAAACTTAAAAAACTTCAATCACTAAGACAATTAAAGTATGATACTAATATATGATTTTTTGATGAAAAATCCATACATATAAGCCCTAAATAGGGTGAGATTATTGAATACTCCTTAGATGAGATACAGATTAAATACGAAGGAAAGTAAGATTATGTTTGGATTTATGGCTTTAGTGGAAAGTATTTTGCAAGGGTCTCGATACATCAAAGAAGTTGTATATGATGTTATTTTTGAAGTTAAAATCTAACACTTTGTAGTTATATACCTCCCTCCGTATTTGCCTTATTTAAATCCTATAGAATATACAAATAAAGATATAAAGGAGGAATTAGCAGAAATACTGGAATATGAGAAGATGAGAAGAAGGAGTTAGGAAATAGCTTATAGGATTCTTTTGAGGAGTATAGATATGGATATGGGATAATGTGAGGTGAGAAAATTTTCTCCAAGGATACCCTGTAAATATGTTCCAAAAGTTTTTAGAATGATTATAGTTTTCGGGATAATGGGATTAATAGCTATTTACCTCTTAGAAGAAAATCCACAAATCCAAGAAACCACCTTTATTTTCAGAAGTTATTCTAAAAGACATAGCATAACCTTTTAGATGTAAAAAGTTACTTTTTATGTTACTCTAGATAAAAATCAGTTGTTCACAAGGAAAACTATCTCATCATTCTTAAAAGTAATCCTAACATTGTCACCTTCTTTTATCTTACCGCTTATAATATGTATAGAGAGTTTATCAAGAATCTCTTTTTGTATTGCTCTTTTAAGGGGTCTTGCTCCAAACGTTTCATTGTATCCGATTCTAGATATATATTCTTTAGCACTATCGTCTATAGAGATTGTTATTTTCTTTTCTTTAAGCTTATCTTTAATTCTCTCTAACTGAATATCTATTATAGACATTATCTGTTCTTTACCAAGTTTCTTAAACACGATTACTTCATCTATTCTATTTACAAACTCTGGTCTAAAAAACTTAGTAAGTTCTTTAACTATCTTATCCTTATCAAACTCGGACATTTCATCTAAGTTCAACTCAGATATAAAATCTGATAGCAAATTAGATGTCATTATTATTACAGTATTTCTAAAATCAACTGTTCTACCTTGACCATCCGTAAGTCTTCCATCGTCCAATATCTGCAGAAGTACATTAAGTACATCGTTATGAGCTTTTTCAATTTCATCGAACAGTATAACAGAATATGGTCTTCTTCTAACTGCTTCAGTAAGTTGACCTCCTTCTTCATATCCAACATAACCTGGTGGTGCACCTATCAGTCTAGCAACCGAATGTTTTTCCATGTATTCAGACATATCGATTCTTATCATAGCTCTCTCTGTATCGAAAAGGAACCAAGCAAGAGACTTAGCAAGCTCTGTCTTACCAACACCAGTGGGCCCAAGAAACAAAAATGATCCTAAAGGTCTATTTTCATCTTGTATTCCAGCTCTTGCCCTCCTTATAGCATTCGAGACAGCAACTATAGCATGATCCTGCCCAACTACTCTCTTTTTAAGTTCACTTTCCATATTAATAAGTCTTTCTCTTTCGCTTTCAAGCATCCTCTTAACAGGTATACCAGTCCATTCAGAAACAATCTTTGCAATATCTTCCTCACTAACTTCCTCTCTCAACAAAGCACCATCCTTTTGTAATTCTTTCAAACTCGCAGTAAGCTCATCAATCCTCTTTTGTTTCTCAGGTTTAAGTCCATATCTAATTTCTGCAACTTTATTGTAGTTAGCCTCTCTTATATATTTCTCTTCAATAGTATTAAGCTCATCTAGCTCCTCTTTAAGCTTTTTTATCTCAGATATTATCTCTTTCTCTTTCTCCCACCTAACTTTAAGAGTATTCAACCTTTCACTGAGATTGTTAAGCTCTTCCTCTAACCTATTAAGCCTCTCTCTTGACTCGCTAGAAGTATCTTTCTCAAGAGCATGTTTTTCAATCTGGAGCCTAGCTATAGCTCTATTAAGTTCATCAATTTCCTGTGGCATACTATCTATTTCCATTCTTATCCTTGAAGATGCCTCATCAATTAGATCAATCGCCTTATCCGGTAGAAATCTATCAGTAATATACCTATGTGAAAGAGTAACAGCAGATATTATAGCTTTATCTGAGATCTTAACACCATGATGAACCTCATATTTCTCTTTGATACCTCTAAGTATAGCAATAGTATCCTCAACAGAAGGCTCAGAAACAAAAACGGGCTGGAATCTTCTTTCAAGTGCCTTATCTTTTTCAATGTACTTTCTATACTCATTAATAGTAGTAGCACCTATGACTTTTATCTCACCTCTAGCCAAAGCAGGCTTCAGCATGTTACCGGCATCCAAAGCACCCTCAGCAGATCCAGCACCAACAATCATATGAATCTCATCTATAAATAAAATTATCTCCCCATTAGAATCAATAACCTCATTCAAAACAGCCTTTAACCTTTCCTCAAATTCACCTCTAAACTTAGTTCCAGCTATTAAAGCACCAAGATCCAAAGCTAAAATTCTTTTACCTTTAAGCCCCTCTGGAACATCATTATCCACAATCCTCCTGGCAATCCCTTCAACAATAGCAGTTTTACCAACACCAGCTTCACCAATTAACACAGGATTGTTTTTCACCCTCCTTAAAAGTATCTGCATAACCCTTCTAATCTCATTATCCCTACCAATAACAGGATCAAGCTTTCCAACCCTAGCTAATTCAGTAAGATCTTTAGTAAACCTTTGTAAAGCATTATATTTCTCTTCAGGTGCCTCATCAGTAACTCTCTTATTACCTCTTATCTCTTTCACTAACGAAAGAAAATTATTGTAGGATATACCATATCTAATAAGTAGTTCCTTAAGTTGACCATTAGAACTCCTAAGCAAACCTAACATAAGATGTTCAGTCGAAACAAATTCATCCTTAAACTTGCTAGCTTCCTCAAGCGAATAATCAAACGTTTTCTTAAGATCACTACCAATATAAGTACTACTTATTCCCTGTATCTTTGGTTTCTTAGATATAAGATACTCAATCTCCCTAACAAGATCATCGATCCTAACCTCCATACTCCTAAGTATGGAGTACACTAAATTTTCCTTGTCAGAAACCAAAGCCAACATTAAATGCTCATTGTTAACTTCTTGATTATCATTCTTATCAGCTAATTCAGTAGCCTTCTGAATAGCTTCCCTAGATTTTATCGTTAACTTAGAAATATTCATATGCTCACCCTCCTATTTAATATACTGCAAATATCATACCAACTCAAAAAATTTAATCGCTTAACAAACCAAAAATCATTAAAATTACTAAAAAATCATATCCTATCAACTTAACCTTTTAACAAAATTACAATCAGACATTTAGCAGTGTATATCTTACTTTTTCCAAAATCCAATTTTAGAAATTTCTGTACTTCTAAATAATTGTAACTTCTTGGAGTAGTTCTCTTGAAAGTCTCTATAAATTTATAACACTTATTTTACCTTACAGAGGATGTGTCAAAAATCCGATTACAACTTATCTAAATGGGTACTCCTATTAATTTATTTCCGCTCTACAGCCTCTGAAGAAATGTTGTTTCTTGAATCAATAACCTCAAGATCTTAAACTCTTAGGAAAGCAATAATGATAATTAGCAAAGAATTAATAAAAAGTACTTTGGCAAATAGACAAAAATTTAGCTATATTCAACAAGCTATAGGTGTTTTAAAAAACTAAACCCATAATTCCCCTTCTCCAAACCTATCTTTATTACAACCTATTCTAAAAAGTTCTCATGTGGTATTTATATCCCACAACTCCTAAAGAAAAATGAGATTGTTTCAAAAATACAATTCCCTAAATTTTTTACTACTATTTATCCTCACAACTTATTCAGATATCATTCAGATAATCCTTATCATAGTATTTCTACTTCCATAACATCTAAAAAATGTAGTCTTTTGAATTACTTCCCTTATGAGCTTTCTATAAACTCAGAAAACCTATTTAAATATGTAATCTTAATATGGTAATTCCTATCTTCATAACTCCTCAAGAGTACTAGCTTATGAAATAGTAGTTCTAAGAGTCTTCCGCAAATTCCCCTGTAAATCTAACTTATTTATCTAAAAATTCTTTGCGTTAATAAGTAAATTATAGATGTAAGATTAAATTTCTCAAACACCTTCTTCAAAGCTTGATAAAAATACAGTTTATAATCCTAAAAACACATAACTAAGTTTAAATAAAAGCAATAAGTTTTTCGAAAAACTACCTTACAGAATTATACACCAAAATTTAAAAAACATTATTTTTGAAGTATCCTTACTTTATATTGTGTAATTTTTGATAAATGTGGCAAACATACCTAAATAGGTAAATTTTCATACATCTTCATTTAATGCTTGTTTTAAGATGGTGATTTTACAAAAAGTTTTATCTCCTAATGGTATTAATAACATGCTAAGAATGAAAGTATAGGTATATTTTTTACACAACCTACCTAAGAAATGGTATTTCCCTACCACAATGGGCTTTTAAGGATTTATCGAACTTCCTAGCAATATTTTTTTAGACCTTAAATTATGAGAGTAGTATTTTTGAACCATCTTCACTGATTATGAGCAAGTAATGTATAAAAAATATACATATATATAAAAGATATGTGTATTTTCAAGTTGTAAAAAAAATAATGTAACAAACAAAATTTTTGCCATGAGTGAGTACAAAAGAGTTGTAGTTAAGATAAGTGGTGAAGTTTTAGGTGGTGAGAAAGGAATAGGAATAGATCTAGAAGTCATATCATACATTACAGATGAAATCATAAAGGCACATGAATTAGGTACCCAAATAGGGATAGTAGTTGGTGGTGGAAACTTTATAAGAGGTAGTAAAGTAGCCATAAAGGGAATTGAGAGAGTCAATAGTGACAGACTTGGTATGATATCTACCATACTAAACTCAATAAGTTTAGCAGATAATTTCATATCTAAGAAAAAAAATTCTGTAGTTTTATCTTCAATACCTATTGAAGGTGTTGCTGAAAAGTATTCAGTTGAAAGAGCAATAGAGTACCTTGAAAAAGGATATATAGTAATATTTGCTGGCGGTACTGGTAATCCTTTCTTTTCAACTGACACTTCAGCAGTACTTAGAGCTGCAGAAATTGATGCTGATGTTGTTCTGAAAGCAACGAAAGTTGACGGAATATACGATAAAGACCCGATGAAATACTCAGATGCAAAAAAATTCTCAGAAATAGATGGTAACGAGGTGCTATCAAGAAACCTTAAAGTTATGGACTTAACAGCATTCAGTTTAAGTTGTGAAAGTAAAATACCTATAATCGTCTTCAATCTTATGGAAAAAGATGGAATAAAAAGAATAATAGAAGGCGAAAAAATAGGTACGTTAGTAAGAGTGTAAAATGAAATTTGCGTTCGTAGCTGATTGGCTTGTAAATTTTGCGGGAGCGGAAAGGGTTAATAAGGCAATATATGAGCTCTATCCATCAGATGTATTCTGTTTGATTGCTAATGATGATACACTAAAGAAAATAGGAATCCCTCCTGAAAGAACCAAACAATCATTTATATCAAAACTACCATTTGCACAGAAGAAATACAGAAATTACCTACCATTTTTCCCACTTGCTATAGAGCAATTCGATTTATCTGAATATAACATAATAATTTCTTCATCGCATGCAGTAGCAAAAGGTGTAATCACAAGACATTACCAATTACATATATCCTATTGTCATACACCCATAAGATACGCTTGGGATTTATATCACCAATATCTGAAAGAAGCTAACCTCGAGAAAGGATTAAAATCATTAATAGCAAAACTAATTCTACATTATGTAAGAATCTGGGATATCTCAACTGTGAATAGAGTAGATTACTTTATAGCAAACTCAAATTACACATCAAGAAGGATAAAAAAGCTATATAATAGAGAATCCGAAGTAATATATCCACCCGTAGATGTAGAAAGCTTTGACCTTAAAAGCGATAAAGAAAATTTTTACTTATGCGCTTCAAGAATGGTACCATACAAAATGATACCAATGATTGTCCAAACGTTCACACAACTTGAAGACAAAAGACTTGTTGTGATAGGCGATGGCCCTGAACTAAAAAAAGTTAAAGAAATAGCAAAAGGAAGTAAAAACATCGAAATACTCGGATACCAGCCTTTCGAAATATTAAAGGATTACATGCAGAGGGCTAAAGCCTTCATATTCGCAGCTGAAGAGGACTTTGGGATAATGCCCGTCGAAGCAATGGCCTGTGGTACACCAGTCATATCTTTCGGGAAAGGAGGAGCAACAGAAACTATTATCGACGGAAAAACAGGAATATTTTTCTATGAACAAAACACACAAGCACTCAAAGAAGCTATAAAAAGATTTGAAGAAATAGAAGACAAAATAAATTACAAAGAAGTAAGAAAAAACGCCGAAAGATTTTCAAAAACTAACTTCCAAACAAAATTCAAAAAATTCGTCGAAGAAAAAATAGAAGAATTTTTTAAATAAAACCTAACCCAATACTTATCCTTCTAATTCTTACCTTTTAGCACTCTATTTCTCGCTTTTCCAAAGTACAATTTAATGAATTTTCAAATCTTTTCCTTTCAGATATATCCTGACCTATTCCAATTATTTGCTCGTCAGATATTTTACTTAATTCCCACCTAATCCATTTGGAACTTCCATTTTCGCATATCAACTCATGTTCAT
>JBKBIJ010000020.1:0-16386 GCA_046299455.1 Brevinematia bacterium
TCCATAGGGTGGTAGTGGTATAATAATATGTATCCTTATTGATTTTATAGGAATTTTCGAAAGTTTTGTTTTGAAATATGTTTAATAGAAAGGTTTCAAAGAATTTGTTTTGGTTGAAATGTGGTATTTTAGAGTATTATAATGGAAGGTGAATATGGAAATATCTAGATATGATTTGGTTAGATTAATTAGTTATTATAAGAAAGGTTTGTATTATTATAGGAATAGGGATTTTTCTACTGCTTTAAGTTATTTTGAAGAGTGTCTTAAGATAAATGATCAAGATGGTCCTTCTAGGGTTTATGTTGATAGATGTAAGGAGTACATTAAAAACCCACCACCGCCAGATTGGGATGGTGTTTTTGAAATGAAAACTAAATGAGGTTTTAGACTATGATTAAGATACCTTATAGTATTGATGACTTTATGGTTAAGACTGTTATGAAGAATGACATATATTCTGAAGGTGAGATAAGGTTTTCAACATCTCTTAGGATTGATTGTAACTTCAAAGGTAACATAATTTCTGAAAATGGTTTTGTTATAATAGGTCCAACATCAACTGTGATAGGTAATATAACTGCTGGTACAATAATGGTTGCTGGTAAAGTTATAGGTGATCTTACTGCTACCAAAAAGGTTGAACTTTTCAGTAAGTCTGAAGTTATTGGAAGTATAAAGGCTCCTAAGTTTAGGATGGAAGACGATGTTAAATTTGAAGGGGATTGTGATATATTCTATGAGGATGATAGGGAGGTACAGAATGGTTAGAAGGATTCTTACTGTACTAGCTGTAGCTTCGTTTTTTGTATTTTTTTTTGACTTTTCATTTGCTCAGAAGAAAACTGCTAAACCTACTACGAAAACTAGCGATAAGATAGTTGTTACTGGACCTAAGGTTAAAATAGAAAAAGATTATACATTATTCGAAAGAACGCCAGATAAGAGACCAGTTGCTACTAAAGAATCAAATTACATTGAAGCTGACACTATAAAGTTTTTCTCTGCTAAAAACTATACTATTTCTGAAGGCAATGTCGTGTATAGAAACTACGAGAAAAATATAGAGATCAAGGCTGGATATAGTGAGTTTTATGGCAATACTGGTGATGTGGTTTTTGAAAAGTCTCCTATGATGTATCTTTCTAATAACAATTTGTATGCTGGTGGTAATAAAGTTTTTATGAATGTAAACCAGGATAAGGTCAGTGTTGATGGGAATGTTTTTATAACTAACGAGAATGTTAGAGCATTTGCGGATAAAGCTGAATATGTTTCAAAGGATAATCTTTCTAGGATGTATGGTGGTGTTAGGATATTCTCGTCCAACATTAACATAAAGAGTGATACGGCGTTCTTTTCAATATTTAGTAATAATATTTCTAACTATATAGGGTATGGCAACGTTGTGACAGAAACAAAGAATATTCTAGCTAGATCGGAGTACCTCTTTGCCACATTTAAAAATAACAACAATATCGATAAGTATGTTCTTATGACAAATGTCGTTGTTGATGGTAAGGACTTATATGTTGAAGCTTTTAAGATGGTCGGAGTTGTTAGTAATGTGGTTGATGGTGATAAGACAAATGAAGTAAAGTTTTATACTTTCACTGGTTTCGAGAAGCTAGTATTCTACAAAGATAAGAAAGAGGATAGTGTTCTTGAATGTGAAGTTCTAGAAGTTATTATGGATGAAAACAATGAGATGATATCTTCAACTGCCAAGGGAAAAGTTAAAGTTATTAAGTAGTTATGCTTGACTCAATATTGATTAGAGGAGCCAGAGAGCATAACTTAAAGAACATAGATCTTGATATACCTAAGAATAAATTGATTGTTATAACTGGTCTCTCAGGGTCAGGTAAATCATCACTAGCTTTTAATACCATATATGCAGAAGGTGAAAGAAGATATCTTGAATCAGTTTCAAATTACGCTAGACAGTTTTTGGGTAGAATTACTAAACCAGATGTTGATAAAATTGAAGGTCTTTCGCCTGCTATTTCGCTTGAGCAAAGTTCAGGTAAATTTAATCCAAGGTCTATTGTTGCTACTGTTACAGAAGTATACGATTACCTTAGGTTACTTTTTGCAAGGTGTGGGACACCAACTTGCTATATTTGCGGTAGAGAACTACAAAAGTTGTCTATCGATGAAATTGTCGATAGAATATTAGAATTTGATGGAGTTAAGTTGAGTATTTTAGCACCTGTAGTTTACCATAGAAAAGGTACTTTTAAACACACTATCGAAGAACTTCAAAAGAGGGGTTTTACGAGATTTGTAATAGATGGTGAGGTTATAGATGTTGATGAGGCTGGGGTTCCAGAACTTGATAAAAACATAAAACATACTATAGATGTTATTATTGATAGAGTTAAGGTTAGTAGAAATGATAGAGGTAGAATTTTTGATAGTGTTGATATAGCAATTAACATTTCAGACGGAAGTGTTGTTGTTGAGTTTTTTGACACGAAAGAAAAACTTTACTTCTCTGACAAGTATATTTGTCCTGATCATTTGGTTTCTTATCATAAAATAGAACCGAACCTTTTTTCGTTCAATTCACCAGTTGGTGCTTGTCCTTCATGTGGTGGAATAGGTGAAAATTATGAGTTTGATGTTGATCTAATAATACCTGATAAAACACTTTCTATAAAGGAAGGAGCTATAAAAACTATTGGTAAACACCAGTTTATTTACTGGGATGAACTTGAAGCACTTTCAAAAAGATATAACTTCTCTCTTTACACACCGTTTAAAGATTTGCCCGAGGATATCGTTAATATTATACTTTACGGATCAAACGATGAATACAAGGTAGTACATTCTTCCAGGACTTCATATTGGGAGTATACTAATAGGTGGGAAGGTATTATACCTTCACTTGAAAGAAGGTATAGAAGTTTGGATAACGATGAGGATAGAGAATGGTTTTTACAGTTTATGAGAGGGAAAGTGTGTAGTGAATGTAATGGTGACAGGCTTAACAAGATGGCTTTAGCTGTAAAAGTCTTTGGTAAGAACATCATGGAACTTACAAAAATGACAGCTTCAAACTTAGAGTTATTCCTTAGAGAAAACGAAGAAAAATTATCTTATAAGTATAGATCTATTGCAAAACCTATATTTGTTGAAATATTTAAGAGATTGGATTTTCTTGTAGAGACTGGACTTGATTATATAACATTGGATAGAAAAGTTTCTACTCTATCTGGTGGGGAACTTCAGAGAATAAGACTTGCTACACAACTAGGATCGGGTCTTTCAGGGATAGTTTATGTAGTTGATGAACCTACGATAGGTTTACACCAAAAGGATACTGAAAAACTTATAAATACTTTGAAAGGGCTTAGGGATCTTGGGAATACTGTTATTGTGGTTGAGCACGATAAGGATGTTATACTTAATTCTGACTTTTTGGTCGATCTAGGTCCTGGTGCTGGTGTCAATGGTGGTAATGTTGTGGTAAGCGGTTATTTGGAATCTTTGATGACCAACGATGATCACGATTCCTTGACTTTAAGATATTTAAAAGGAAAAGAAAAAATTCCTTTACCTTCAGTTAGAAGAAAACCTAAGGGGTTTCTAAAATTTTATGGTTTAAAGGAACATAATCTTAAAAATATAAATGTAAAGATACCGCTTGGATGTTTTGTTTGTGTTACTGGTGTTTCAGGTTCAGGTAAAAGTTCTATGGTTATTGATACTATTTATCCTTCTATACATAATAAGATATACAAGACTAGAATGGTGGAAGGAAAGTATGATAGGGTTGAAGGATATGAAAGTATAGATAGGATCGTGATGGTTGATCAGACACCAATAGGTAGAACACCTAGATCTAATCCTGCAACTTATGTTGGTGTTTTTGATGATATAAGAAGGTTATTTGCAATGACCAGGGATGCTAAGGCAAAAGGGTTTACACAGAGTAGATTCAGCTTTAATGTAAAAGGTGGTAGATGTGAAGCTTGTCAGGGTCAAGGTGTAATAAAAGTTGAAATGAACTTTTTGCCTGATGTTTATTTAACATGTGATGTTTGTGGTGGGACTAGGTATAATTCTGAAACCCTTGAAGTTAGGTTTAAAGGAAAAAATATATATGAAGTTCTGGAGATGACCGCAGAAGAAGCTTGTGGTTTCTTTGAGAATGAAAGAAATATTTCTGAGAAACTTAGGATTTTTATTGAGGTTGGGCTTGGGTATATCAAGTTAGGGCAACCTGCTACAACTCTATCAGGTGGCGAAGCACAGAGAATAAAAATTGTTTCTGAACTTTCTAAACGTTTTAGTGGTCATACTCTTTATATACTAGATGAACCAACGATAGGTCTACATTTCCATGATGTTAATAAACTTGTTAATTCACTACAAAAATTAGTTGATAAAGGACATACCGTCTTGGTTATAGAACATAATCTTGATGTTATAAAGTGTGCAGATTATGTTATTGATTTAGGCCCTGAAGGAGGAGAAAGAGGTGGCCAGATCGTTGCTCAAGGGACACCAGAAGAAATAGCTAGTAACCCAAATTCATATACAGGACATTATTTAAAAGAATATCTTATCTAAAATTTGAATACTTAACAACTAAAAATAACCTTTAGTATTGTACTCATTAACTTTATGACTTCTATTTTCTCAATCTTCTGGATATAACCCAACTCTCATTATCTATTCACCAAAGCACTCTTTAGTTGTTTTTCGCTAATATTCATTATCATCTCCCTAAGAGTTTAAACTCCTAAGGCTACTACCTAAAGAGATTACCTTTTTAGAAGTTATGAAAAAGAAATATTATAAAGGAATTTATCTGAATAAGTTTTAAGAAAAAAATGCGGAAAAAGAAACTTAAGTAAAAGGTTAATTAGGAAAATTTAGTGTAAGACTTTGGTATATAAATAACTATGATAGGGTGTAAATTATGAAGAAGAAATAGAAGATCAAACATACATCTTGTTATAGATATCACAGAAAAGGGTATATGGGGAAGGAGAGTGGAAAGCATTGGATGAGAAGAATAAATGGAAAAAAGTACATTTAGGCATGGACTCAGGAGCAAAGCAGATAAAGGGCGTCGGAGATAAAGGATGGGAGGATTTATGATAGCAAATTGGTATTAAGATACTTTAGAATAATGAAAGGTTTTCGTCTTTCTGTATTAGTCTTTTTAGTTCTTGAGGTGTTTTATTTATGATTTTTAGTAATTCTTCTTCTGATATTATTTTTATTCCGAGTTTCTTTGCTTTTTCGTATTTGCTTCCGGGATCTTCACCTAGTATTAGATAATCTGTTTTTGGCGAAACTGATTCGGATACTTTGCATCCGATTATTGATAAGATATCTTTTATTTCATTTCTTGAGAAGTTTTTGAGTGTGCCTGTAATTACTACTGTTTTTCCTGAGATTGGTGATTCTTCTAGTTTTGGGTAAATGATCTTTACTCCTAGTTCTATCATTTTGTTTATTGTGTTTATATTTTGTTTGTTTCTGAAGAAGGATACAATTGAATTGGCTGTTGATTTGCCTATTCCCTCTATTTCTATAAGTTCTTCATATGTTGCTTTCATGAGTTTTTCTATAGGCTGAAATTTTTGAGCTAGCAACTTTGAGGTTTGTTCTCCTACGTATCTTATAGATAGCGATGTTATGAATCTATCGTATTCTATGGTTTTGGATTCTTTTATTGATTTCTCGATTTTTATGGAGTTTTTTTCTCCAGCGCCAGCTAAAAATAATTTTTTTGCATCTAGTGAGAATATATCAGCTATATCTTTTATGTAACCTAACCTAAATAGCTTTTCGATTATTTCGTCTCCTAATCCTTGTATATCGAATTTGCCTTTTGATACGAAGTATTTTAGTTTTTCTACTATCTGTGCTGGACATGAATTATTTACACATCTATAGGCTACTTCGCCTTCAAGTTTTACTACTTTGCTTTTACATTCAGGACATGTTTCTGGCGGTAGTATGTCAATTTCTGATCCATCTCTTTCAGTATCGAGTACCTTGACTATGTATGGTATCACATCGCCTGATCGCTCTACTATAACGCTGTCTCCTATTTTTAATCCAAGCCTTTTTATTTCGTCAAAGTTATGAAGTGATACTCTGGATATCGTTGCTCCTTTTATCCTAACAGGGTTGAGTTCTGCAACTGGGGTTATTACTCCAGTTCTACCCACTTGAAGAATGATATTTCTTACCTTTGTTATTGCTTGCTCTGGTTTGAATTTCCAAGCAACTGCCCATCTAACGTCTTTTCCTACATTACCTAGTTCATCATGAAGTTTAAGATCGTTTACTTTTACCACGATACCATCTATATCGAATGGTAATTTTTCCCTTAGAGATTCTACATTTTCATAATATTTTTTTATTTCATTGACATCTGAAGATACAAATGTGTCTGGTACTGAGAATTTCCAAGATTTTAGGAGTTCTATGTTTTCTGATTGTTTTCTGGTTCCTATGTTGAAGTTTGATTTTATGTAGTATGCGTAAAACCTAAGTTTTCTACTTGATGTTATTTTAGGGTCAAGCTGTCTTAGAGATCCGGCAGCTGCGTTTCTTGGATTTGCAAAAACTTCTTCGCCTGCTTTTTCTTTTTCTTCGTTGAGTTTGATGAAATCTTCTTTAAACATTATGACTTCTCCGTATATTGAAACTTCTTCTTTGAATGGGATCGATAATGGTAGATTTCTTATTGTTTTTACATTACTTGTTACATCTTCACCAAAATTACCGTCTCCCCTTGTTGATGCAGTGTTAAGTATTCCTTCTCTATATATTATTTCTACTGCAAGACCATCGAATTTGTACTCACAAATGAACTCTATATCATCAATTTTAGATAGTTTTTTTATTCTTTTTACGAATTCTGTGAACTCTTCGAAGTTTTGAACATTTGATAGGCTGTACATTGGGAATAAGTGTGGTATTTCTTTGAATTCTTTTGCTACTTCTCCTCCTACTCTTTGTGTTGGTGAATCAGGTGTAACAATTTCTGGAAACTTGGATTCAAGCTCTACTAATTCTCTGAATAACTTATCGTACTCTGAATCTGATATTTCCGGTTGGTTTAATACGTAATACCTGTAGTTGTGGTATTCTATTATTTTTCTAAGTTCTTCAGCTCTTTTTCTTGCTTTTTCTATCGTCATTTTATTATTTTATAACAAACTGTGGTATTACTTTTCAATATTTTTTTGAGAGGGTGTGTCAAAAAGTCTAACTTTTTAGTTAGGTTTTTCGAGTGTCCATGTGTTGAAGTTCCAGTATATTCCTGCTGTAGAAGGATCTATTCCGTTTACTCTTTTGCTTGCTCCAACGAGTGATGCCCTTGAAAATAAGAATAGATAAGGAAGGTCTTCGGATATTATTTCATGTACTTTTTGGTATATTTTTCTTCTTTCGTTCTTATCGAATATTTTTCTGCCCATCTCGCATAGTTTATCTACTTCTTTATTTGCGTAACCTACATAATTTATTCCGTTGTTTGTTTGTGATGAGTGCCATATATCGTACGGATCAGGATCAATTGATAAAGACCAACCGAACATTACCATTTGGAATTTTCTGCTATCTATCGTTTTAGTTACCATTGACCATTCCATTATTCTTATATTGAGTTCAATACCTATATTTTTTAGGGTTTCTTTTAATATTTCTCCTATTTTTATTCCAGTTTCACTTCCTTGAGGTATTATTAGTTCGAATGATAGTTTTTGGTTGTCTTTTTCTCTTATTTTATCTCCGTCGATGTCTTTCCATCCGGCTTTATCTAAGAGTTCGGATGCTTTTTCAAGTGAAAATTCATAATCTTTTACGTTAGGGTTAAAAGCCCAACTGTTTGGTGGGAATGGTCCTGATAATGGTTCTGCTAAGTCAAAGTATACGCTTTTCTTGATTTTCTCTTTATCTATTGAGTATGCTAATGCTTTTCTTACTAGTTTGTCTGATAAAATAGGATCTTTTAGGTTTAAAGCTATTTGTGATATGTTGAGGGTATAATATTTGAAAGTGTTAAATTTTGATTTAAACCAATCTTGTTGTGCTTGGTTTACCCAGTCTATTGGCCTTATCCCTGATAAGTCTGTTTCTCCAACTTTAAGAGCATTGAATTCAACGGTGGGGTCTTTGATTATTTTGAATATTATTCTTTTTATTTTGGGGTCTTTTTCTTTATCCCAGTAATTTGTTGTTTTCTCTAGTATTATATATTGTCCTGGAGTGATTTTCTTTACATAGTATGGGCCACTCCCTACAGGAAATAAGTTATACCTAGTATTTTGGAAATCTTCTTTTTCGAATATATGTTTTGGTATAGGTGTCATTGCCCAGCTCTCAAGTGCTGGAGCATATGGTTGTTTGTATTTTACTTCGAATGTAAGAGTATCTATTTTTTTTACGTATTCAACGTCTTTATACTGAGCTATTTTGTTGAATGCTCTTGATATAGGATTGGTTATCATGGAGTATGTATAGATAATATCATCTGATGTTATTGGTGTTCCGTCTTGCCATTTAGCATTACTCTTTATTTTGAATCTAAATACCTTAGAATCAGAGGATACTGTATATTTTTCAACAATTTTAGGTACAAATTCTAAGTTTTTGTCAACCTCAAATAGAGAGTCATATACAAAACTAATAACTATTGAAGAATATAGATCTAATGAAGATACAGGATTTAGGGTTTGTGCTTCCTGAGGAAGAGTGATAACAATAGTTTCTTCATCTCTTAAATTAGATCTTGAGCAAAATGATATTAATACGCTTGTGAGAATTAAAATTACTGCAAATATCCTCTTCATATTTACTGTCCTCCAAGTAACCAATTCTAAATTCTTTATACTTCTCTTTTCTAGTTAATACCTTTTCACTAAACATAGAACTTTATCTACAATAAGTATTCTTCTATTTACTATTTTCCTTAGAAAATATTAAAGATAAGCTATCTTATATAGTATTTTATCCCATAACTTCTAAAGAGATTTCTACATTTCTGATGTATCCTTACCTTTTTAAGTATACTATATCAAAAATACAATCCATAAGTTTTTTCTTTGCTATTCCTCCATAACTTATTTGGATAACTTCTCTTATGGTGTTTATGTTCCATAGTTTTTTAATAATTTTAGTTTCCTATGATAATAGATTGTAGAAGTCTCTATAAATTCTTAGACAATACTACATTCAAGAATGAAGGATATATACACAGATAAGTAAAGGATATACTATTAAGGTGGGTCTGTTATTATTGTACTTTTGTTCTATAACTTCTTGGGTATATTTTTAACTCAAATGAAGTGTAATATTCTTAATCATTCTTTTCTTGTGAGGAGAATATTTAACTAGCTACATCTAAAAGGTTATGCTGTGTTAAAAATTCAATTTGTTGAAACTTTCGTTTTAATTTCTTTACATACAACTTATTCAAAACAAATACTCTTAATAAGATTTTTCTATTAACTTCTAGAGGGAGGTGTTTTTGAGTGATTGGGCCTAGGAGTTTTCTGTGAATTTATCTTATGTATGTAAGAATTTTGCGTGTTAACAGGAGAAGGATGACTAAAGGCTAGATCTTTTAAAATACTCTTCACTTCTTAAGTGAGAATATACCAAAATTTGAATTTCTTTATTCTCTCCAAAACTTATGTAAGCAATCAGTACTTTCCCCCATAAATTCTAAAGGAATTTAGTTCTTTGATGGACAAAACTTCATTAAGAGGTTATCTAGTTTCTAGGCTTTTTTCTTACAAATTATTTGGAGAATTGTAATTATTGTTACTTTTGTTATGTGACTTCTTGAGAAGTGTATTTTATTTGATTAGTATTTTGAAGGTTAGCAGATTTTCTAGTTATGTTTTTGAATATCTCTGGTAGGAAATATCATTATTAAAACATACTCGTTTTTTGAATTGATATCCTTTAGTGGGTTACTATAAATTTAGGAGACCTATTTTCTCTTTACAATTTATTCGTATTATTCATAAAGGTGATCTTGCTATAGTATTTATTGTATAACTTTCTGAATGGTATTTTCTCTGAGGGTGGCTTTTAAGAGGTTATCAAGTTTCTTAGCTGTGTTTTGGACACATTTATAATTCTTCTAAAAATTTTCTCACTATCTTTTTTACTTGGAAATTTTTAAGTATTACTTGGTGAGGTAGTGTGTGCTTTTCGTTTGGCAGTATATAAAAAAATCATGTTACAAAAATTGATAGAATGACTATAAAATTAGATTTTTCAGTTCCAGATCACCACACCATATATAGAAGAGATGGAAAATCAAACATACAATTGCCAAAGATAATTCTAGGAAATGTACATCTTGTTATAGAATATTGCAGTTATAAAGGTATATGTTGAAGTGGAGTGTAAAGCATTTCGGCATGGGGGAGAGGAGCAAATTGATAAAAAAATATACCTAGGTGTAGACAAGGAGACAAAGCGGAATTAAGTTTCGTTGTAGTAAGTTAGTTAAGGGATTGTTAGGATGATTTGAGGTTTGTAGATGGGGCTTGTGGTGTGAGATATGTTTATGGAAGTATAAGAGAGGGTATCAAAGACGTAGAGTTAGTTATACTATACTTAAGAATTCTTGTATATGGTATAGGAAGGTTAAGGGATTAGAAGTTAAGAATTTAAGGATGGTGAGGGAAATTGTATGGAAGATGCGAAATAGATGTAGGTTAAATTTTGAAACACTTTCAAAGTGTGTGAAAAAGTTATCCAAGTGGTTAATTTTTTAGATAATTTGTAAATTATTTACAATTATTATTGTATGTATGAGATACTTTTAGAAGATATTAAAAAGTGTACTAATAGGGATTTGTTGATAATAGTTCTGAATAAACTTGGTTTTATGAAATTTAACAATATTCTTCCTGATAAGTACAGAGATAAATATGATCCTAGTAATTTGCCAAGTATGTTTGTTAATTTGTCTACAAATACTCTGAAGACGATATTGGAGATAGAAAAACTTTTACTTTACACTAAGGGAATTGAACTGAAGTTGTATTCACCTCATAGCCAAAGAAGACTTATAGAGTTTATTACAAGCAAGATTTTAGACTTTATTGGTAAGTTTGAAGTAGTTCATGTAAATAATATTATAATGGAACTTGTTGATAATGCTGAAAAAGCGAATTTTTATAGTGTGTTGAATGAAGCTAAAATAGATGTACCTTTAAGTCAAAAAGAACTAATACTTAACAAAAGAGATGAAGTTGTTAATTTATGTTTGAAATTTGATAAGTGGGTCAAGGTATCTTGGAAGTTTTCTAGAGATATATTTAAGGTTGAAGTTAGTAACAATGTTACTATTTCTTACGAAGAAGCTAAAATGTTAAGAGATAAAGCCACTTCCGAGATTAGTAGTATAGTTGATGGTATTATTACAGACGAAGATGATGAAAAAATTGGTGCGGGATTGGGGTTATATTTTGTAAAGTTTTTTATTGATGATTTAAAACAAAAGGATATAGAGACAATTTTTAGAGTTTACTCTACTGATAAATGTACATATTCTACTATCACTATGTTTTTTGAAAAACTTTAGTCTTATTTACTCATTACGAGAATTGTTTTATGAGAGTAATATTGTCTTTTTTGTTATTTCTTTGTTTTCTATTTGCTCATGCTGGTAATGAGTTTATTCTCTCACTTGATTACCAAATTTTAGTTAATGAGAAATATAATCTCTTTGTCTCCATAAACTATGATTTTAGTGGTTATCCGGAGTTTATAGATTCTACTGTGGTTTCTAAGTCCTTGAAGGGAGTTCCACTAAAATATCATATATCTTCAATTACTACTTCAAGATATAGTAACGATATCTATCCTAGATTAATCTTTCATAAAGTGAATTTTCTACAAGGTGATCTTGAGGTGAAACAAAATACTTTTTTTGATAAATCTAAAGGAATTGAGGTATATTCTTCTTTTAAGAAGGAAGGAAAGTTCTTTACTACGAACTTTTCTATAAATTACATAGAATGTTTTGATATTCCTGGACTACTTTTTTTTATTTCAATTAATGGTTTAAGTAATGTTAAGAGTTTTTGCCTTTTCTACTCCCAGAGTTTTACAAATATTTATCTTACGAATCTTTCGGAATTTAACAAGTTTGGTGATTTGTCTGATGAATTTGTGAGATTTAAGAATGTTGGAGGATTAACCCTTGTTGATCGTTTTAAGTTTAGTAATGTATCTATAGGTATATTTACAAATGCTTACGTTGAAGGAAAACTTGTTGATTTAAAGATTATAGATCGATCTGAGCTTAAGAATAATTGAAAAACTAAACGAAAATTATTATTTTTTATATGTTGTGTTTATATACTATACATGGTATATCTAAGGAGATTTTATGGATGTGAAGATAGGCAATTTTGGTATGTCTAAGGATAATTATGTTGATTATGATAGTATACATGATCTTGTTATAATAGGTGGTGGACCTGCTGGTCTTTCTGCTGGTTTATATGCTTCTAGGGCTAAGATGGATGTAGTTCTTGTTGAAAAACTTGGTCCAGGTGGACAGATTGCCCTTACTGATATTGTTGAGAATTATCCTGGTATTTTGGAGATAAGTGGTTATGAGCTTTCTATGAAGTTGGAGGAGCAAGCTAAAAGATATGGTTTGAAAATTATCATAGATGAAGTTGTTAGCGTTTCCCTTAGAGGAGAAGTAAAGGAGGTTACTCTATCTAGTAATAAAAAGCTTAGGTCTTATTCGGTTATTATTGCTACTGGTGCTAGTTATAGGAAAACTGGGGTTCCTGGGGAAGAGAAATTTTTAGGTAGAGGTGTTTCGTTTTGTGCCACGTGTGATGGTGCTTTTTTTAAGGATAAGGATGTTGTTATTATTGGTGGTGGCAATACCGCTATTGATGAAGGATTATTTTTAACGAGGTTTGTTAAAAGTATTACGTTGATACATAGGAGAGATACTTTAAGAGCTGAAAAAATATTACAAGAGAGAGCATTTAGTAATCCTAAGTTTAAATTTGTGTGGAATAGTGTTGTTGAGGAGATACTTGGTGGTGATAGAGTTGAAGCGGTTAAGGTTAAAAATTTAGTCACTGGTGAGGTTAGTATTTTGAAGACTGACGGTGTTTTTGTTTTTATTGGTATGGATCCAAACACTTCATTATTTGATGAAGTTGAAAAAAACGAAGCTGGGTATATAAAAGTTAATCTTTATGATATGAGTACGAATATTCCAGGGGTTTTTGCTGCAGGTGATTGCATTGACAAATTCTTAAGACAAGCTATTACTTCTGCTGGCGAAGGAGCAACTGCTGCTGTTGCTGCTGAAAAGTTTGTTGAAGAAATAAAAAGAAAACTTTCAGCTAAAGTGTAACTAAAAGGCTGTGTAAAAAATCTAATTCTTTAAGCTTTTTTCTTTTGTCTGTCTTCCCTAAAACCTATTCAAATAATTTTCCTTAAGGTATTTTTTTGTCCCATAACTTCTAAAGGAAAGGTGGTTTCTTGAAATGATAGATCTTTTTTAATGGTTTATCGGATTTCTTTGAACACCTTTAGAAATAAAGTCAAAACTCTTAAAACGCTTTGATTTATCCAAACATGTGATCTCATTATTGTGTTTTCTTACTATCACTTCTAAAGAAGTGATATTTTCTTTATTTTTTAAACAAGATGTTTTTGAACACCTCTAAGTGGTAAAGTTACCTTTTTAGACGATTAGTACCTATGTTTTTTGACTTCTAAAGGTAGTTTTTGAGAGACAAATACCTATTTAAAGGGTTATCCAATTTTCTAGATATACTTTTTGAATACTTAAATAGAAGAGTGATATTTCTTAAACATCCTCACTGAAAAGATAAGTTTATATTTAAAATCCAATTTTGGGAATCTGTTTCTCTTCTTGTTTCTACTTACAACTTTTTTGAAAGTTATCCTTATAATTACTTCTGTTATATAACTTCTTGAGAGGAAGGTATTTTTAAGGGTTATTTAATCTCCTAGAATAATTCTAAACACTTTTTAAGTGGTGAAGTAACATTTTGAGCCATCTTCTTCTTTCTAAGTGGATGTAGCTTCTTGGAGTGAGTCCATTAGAAGTTTTCTATAAATTTAGAACATTCGTTTCTCCTTACCACTTATACATAAAGGTAACTATTATTGTATTTCTGTTCCACAACTTTTCAAGAGTTGTACTTCCCTAAACTCATATACTAGAACCTTCCATAAATTTTGAAAAAATAATACACTCTTTAAAACTACTTCACTTAAAACTTCATACCTCTTCATCTCTTCCTCCTTAGATTGTGCTTATTCTTAAGAAGGAGACTATTATATATGTGACATCTTAAAATAGTAATGGAGTTATTTAAATTTTTTTAGCAATATTTTTGAGACATTTTCTTCTAGCCTAGAAAGATATTAATGACTTACAACTAAAGGGATAAGTTGTGTCAAAAATTTAATTTCTTAGAGTTACGTTATTCTTCTAAGGAGCTGTACAATTTTTTTAGATATACTCTTAAAGACCTTTAAAGTAGGAGAGTACATTTTCGAAACATCCTCAAGTATAACTGGTAAATAGTGTTGTATTCCTTTTATACTTAAATTTAATTTATGAAAAGGATTGCAAGTGGTGTAATTGGTTTTTGGGAGCAGGATAAAGTTAAATTTGTTTTGTATATTTTTATTGTTTTTTTAATGGTTCTACCTATAATCCACTACTTTTTGATAGGAGGTTCTACCTCTTATTATATTGATGTTTCGATAAGAGTTTGTGTTTACCTCCTTTTGGCTTTGGGACTTAATCTTGTTATTGGTTATACTGGTCTTTTGGATTTAGGGTTTATTGGAGTTTTTGGTGTGGCTTGTTATACTACTGCTATACTTAACACTAATGGTGTTCCTTTCATTATTTCGTCATTTTTTGCTATTGTTACTGTTATGGTTTTCAGATTTTTCATTGGTCTTCCAGTTATAAGGCTTAAGGGGGATTATTTGGCAATTGCTACACTTGGTTTTGGTGAGATAGTTAGACTTGTTGCAAACAACTGGGATGCTCTAACTAATGGTCCTAGAGGGCTCCCTAAAGTTGGTCAAAAGATTGAAAGTATAAATTTTGGTTTCTATTCCTTAAGTTCAAGTTTAGAGATTTACGTTTTTACTTTGATTATGGTATTATTAGGAATTTTGGTGTCGTATAGAATTGAAAATTCGAGAATAGGTAGGGCGCTTGTTGCAATAAGAGAGGATGAAATAGCTTCATCTCTTATAGGTATAAATGTTGCTAAACTAAAGTTATTTGTTTTTGTGATAAGTGGTATTTTTGGTGCAGTTGCTGGAGTTATCTATACTCACAAAGTTGGCTATATTACGCCTAACCTTATACAATTCTGGGATTCAATATTACTTGTTTCGATAGTTGTTATAGGTGGTATTGGTAGTATACCTGGTGTTATTATTGGGTCAATATTGTTTTATGGGTTACCCGAGCTTTTAAGAGATGTTTTAGGATCGCAACTTACCGAGTACAGAATGTTAGTTTTTGGTTTTCTTATGTTACTTATGATTATTTTTAGACCTCAAGGTATAATACCTTCTGAGAGAAGAAAAATCGAGCTTAAGCCGGATTACGAAAAGATAAAGGAAGAAGAAGATCAATCTCTTTTTGATATAGAGAAAAAGTAAGATTATCCTACTGCCAATGAAATAATAAGTTTCGATATGTCTATTAAGTCTCTTATATATATGTATTCTTCTAGTGAGTGTGGATTTCTCATTCCGCAAGATATATTTAGTGTCTTTAAACCTTTTGAGTTTAAAATATTTGCGTCGCTTCCTCCTCTTGTTGATGTCAAATTTGGTTTTATTCCGATTCTATAGCAAGTTTCTACAAATCTTTTTACTGGTTTTGAATCTGCTGGTATGTCGTATCCGTCGTATAGCTTTTCTGTACTAAGTATTACTTCTCCACCAAATTTGTTTTTTGATTCTGTTGATAAAGATTTTATGTTACTTATTTGGTTTTCTATTTTTTCTTGGCTAAAACTCCTTATTTCTCCTTCGAATACTACGTTGTCTGGTACAATGTTTGTTGCTTTTCCTCCTTTTATTTCTCCGATGTTTATTACTGTTTCGCTGTCTATTAATCCGGATGGTAGTCTATCGATAATGTATGCTGCCATTTTTATTGCGTTTATACCTTTTTCAGGTTCTATTCCTGCATGCGACGATTTGCCGATACATTCAACTTTGAATCTATAGTGTGTTGCACCTTTTGTTATTGCTGTTCCTACATCACCGTGAGAATCTAAACAGTACCCATACATTGCATCTATTTTCGAAATATCTAATTCTTTTACTCCAACTAGACCAATCTCT
>JBKBIJ010000021.1:0-15795 GCA_046299455.1 Brevinematia bacterium
ATTAACAGAAAAATTCTCCCAAAGATGAGCTAAATTTACAGATTCCTCAATTGAATCAATTCAAAAAACTACTATTCCTTAAAGTTAAGAGACAGAAACATCGTAATAAAAGTACCCTCCTAAACAAATCTCCAAGGAGAACTACCTGTTCTAGATTTTATAAAACTCTTAGAGGAATTACTCTAGGAAATTACCTTTTTAGGAGTTTAGAAAAAAGTATATCATAACTTATCCAAATAATTTTTGAGGGGGAATTGCAATGGAGAGAAATCTAAGAAATATGAATTTTGAAACAGTTTCAATTTTTAGAAGTAGTGCTTACTACTTAAGAGTGTTCGAAATACTCTGGGAATTATATAACTCCTTAAAGAGAGAGGAATACGCCTTCTAAATTTATGGGAAACTTTCGAGGAAATCATTTCAAAAATCTGCCATTTTCTAGAGGTTATGGAATAAGAAATAATAAGAGAGTTTGGATGAATAAGTTGTAAGAAGGAATTTAGAAGAGGAGAGCTTAGGAAATTGGGATTTTGTTATATCCTATAAAGATTTTGATAACTCTAATTTATTGTAGTATAATAATTTATGAGAGGTTTATATATGAGGGTATTCTTTACTATTTTTTTGTTGCTAGTTTTTATTTCTTTTTCGTTTTGTGAGATAGTTGTTATTTCTTCTTTGAAGTCTTATTCTCATATTTACGAAGGAAATACGTTGTTTTTTTCGGATATATTTTTAGAGGTTTATGGTGGTAACAAGTATGGGGGAGGTATTGTTATAAAACCTTTTTCTGAGGGTTATCTTTCTAACACTTATATAGGTGTTGAAAAAATAGAATTTTTTGTTAATGTTCTTGATCTTTTCAGAGTTGCATATTGGTATGGGAGTAAAGAATACATTGGTTATTTATCTAGTTTTCAAACGAGATTTTATCAAATTAATAGAGAGTTTGATTTTAGAGGATGGTATGTTATTGATGGTACTGGATTAGATTTTAGTTTTTCTTTTCTTGGGAATTTACTAGGTTTAGATTTATATTTTTATAGGAATTCTCTTGGTAATGATGGTATTGGTTCAGCTGGTTTGAAGTTAACTAGTGTTTATAGGGATGTTCAGGTAACTTTGTTTTCGGGTGTATCTGAGGGGGTGGTTAGAGGTGGATTTGAATTTAGGACACTTTTTAGGTTCTTAAATGCTTCTGCTGGTATAGGAGTTGATAATATAAGTTTTACGAATTTTAATATCCAGATTTCGAACGTTTACGTTATTGCTGAGGAAAGATTTAATTTTGTATCAGCTGATGGTTTATGGGGATTCAATCAAACAATTACTTTCTTAATGAAACCGCTCGTTTATAAATCTATTCGAAAACCCTCTAATATTTCAGATGTTGATTTACGCGGTTTGTTAGGATTAATGTTGTTTAAAAATTTATCTTTTGGTGGAGAGGTAATAATAAGTTTGTATAACGTATTATCTTCGATTACGCAGATAGGTTTTTCTTCGGAATTAGGATTTTTTGTTGGTTTTGAAGAGAACAATATCCTTATAAAATTACAGCCAATGTTTTTGGTTATTAATGCTACTACAAATCAATTGATGCCGTTTAGGTTTTCTATTTTGGGTGAACTCAGATTTTAAGTATGGATAAGTTTAAGCTGCCTCCAGAATACAAAGATTTCTATCATATTAAAGATAGTGATCTAGAAAAGTTGAATAAGCATATAGAGTATTTTGAGAAGATTAATTATAAGAAGAGAATCGCAAGGAGATGGTTTTTTGGAGGAATTATTTTAATTTTGGTAATTGCATTTGTTTTAGGTGTCTTTGATCTTGGGTACATAAAACGTTTAATTGGTTTTAAGATTTTCCTAATTAAAGAAACAGTAGACTTTAATGGTAAAAAAGTAAATGTAAGGATATCTATGCCTTTTGAGGGGAAAGTTAATGTAATTCTTGAACCTCTGGAATTTAGTGGTAAATTGAATATTTTTATCTCAAATAAATATGAAATTAGAGATATTATTGTTGATGATATTAAGTCTGTAACTATGAAATTTGATAGAGAATTATTTTTCGTTTGTGAAAGCGTTATTAAGAAAATAAATGTTGAAACTCTAACTCCTATGGAATAATCTATTATTAGGAGGTTAAGTATGGCTGATATTGTTAGAGTAAGTTATCTTGGTCATGCTTGCGTACTGGTGGAAACTCAAAAAGGTACTAGAATATTAATGGATCCTTTTGATAAGTCTGTAGGTTACAACGCTACACCTGTTGAGTGTAATGTAATTACAATTTCTCATGAACATTTTGATCATAGTAATGTTAGAATGGGGTTAGGAATGCCTAAAGTGTTTAGAGGGGTTAATGGTGGTAGTTGGGTTGGTGTTGATACAACTTATATGGGTATTAGGATATACAATGTTTCTGTCTATCACGATGATGAAATGGGTAGAATTAGGGGTAAGAACTCTATATTTGTTTTTGAATTTCATGATACTACAATCCCAATAAGAATGTCACATCTAGGAGATTTGGGACATAATCTTAAACCTGAGGATCTGACTAGGATCGGTAAGATTGATATTCTTTTTATCCCTATTGGTGGTTACTTTACTATAGATTACAAGATTGCCTCAGAAATTGTTACGAATATTTCTCCTCACGTGATCATACCCATTCATTACAAAACTGAAGTTACACGATCGTGGGAGATTGATAATCCAGAAAAGTTTTTATCTAACTTTAAGGAAGTTAGATATGTTAAGGATTGGAATTATACTTTTAGTGAAAGTGATTTAGAAGGTGATAAAATCATATTCTTCATGGATTACAGACCTTAGAGGATTTTTATTATCCCTATTGACATATCATCGTCGTAATCTGGGTTGTTTACTTTAAATTTCTTTACGGTATCTATGAGTTTATCTTTTATTTTTTCTGATTTTTCTTTGCTATTTTCTTTTATTGTGTTTATAAGTCTTTGTTCACCAAACATTTCTTCGTTACTGTTGACGGATTCAGTTATTCCGTCAGAATACACGACTATTATATCGTCTTTAATTAAGTCTATTTCTTTTTGCGAATAAGTTGTATTTTTATATATTCCTAATGGTATTCCTCGTGTGTGTAGGTATATTATGGAGTCATTTCTTAGGATAAATTGTTGCCCATGTCCAGCGTTTGAGAATGTTAATTTGTAATTATCTATATTTATTACGCCAATAAAAAGTGTTGAAAACATACTTGTCTCTGATAGTTGATTTAGAACGGAATTTGATACTTCTAGTATTTTTTTTGGTTCTTTGAATTGTAAAGATATTGCTTTTATTGTCGATTTTACTGCAGCCATAAATAGGGATGCTGGTAATCCTTTGCCAGATACATCACCCAGAAAGAAACATATCTCGTTTTCAGATAAAGGGAATACATCATAAAAATCACCACCAACCATCCTATAAGGTTGAACAAAAAAATTAATATCTAGTTTATCTGTTAATTTGAAGTTTGTTGGTAACATTTCCATTTGAATCTTTGTCATTATTTCAATTTCTCTGTCTATGGTCTTTTTCTCGATTTCTCTTTCGTAAGTTTTTATGCTTTCGTATGCGTATCCTATCTGGTTTGCTATGAGTTGGAGTAATTCTATTTCTTCTTTCTCTATGGTTTTTATCTTTTCCGATTCTGTTATGTTCAAAACACCTATTACAGTGCTATGGGTTTTTATTGGAAATATCATAAAGGAGTTGCTCTTGTATCTAAGTCTCTTGTTTGGTCCAAATTCCTTGCTACTATTAACATCAAGTACAATTAGATGTTTTGCTTCTCTAAATACTACTGATGATGGTTTGTTTTCGTGCAGAGAGACCGAGATATTAGGAATTATGTCTTTTTCTATGCCTATAGATGAAAGGATTTTCAGTTTATTTGTTTTTTCATCTAGTATCATTATCGATACTCTTTTAGAGTTTGTTATCTTGCTTACGAGGTCTATTATTTTTCTAAATAGTTCTTCACTATTCTGGATTGATAGAACTGTTGAATTACTTATTTCGTAAAGATATTCTAATTCCTTTGCTCTATCTTTGATCTTTTTCATTAACAATGCGTTATTTATTGCAATTACCGCTTGTTCTGCAAATATACTTAGTAGTTCTAGGTCTTCTTGAGTAAAGTCGCTGTTATCAGATTTGTTTATTATTTCTATTACTCCTATTGCTTTATTGTCCTTTATTAGAGGGACTCCTAATATTTTTTGTGTTTTCAATCCAGTTATTTTATCAACATAACTAAAGAACCTTGGATCTGAGTCTATATTATTAGATATCACTGGCGTTTTGGTTGAGAATATATATCCTGCTATTCCTTTGTTTATTGGTATCTTCAGCCCTTCTAATTTTTCTTTGCTATCGCCATGTACTATTTCGAACTTTAGGTATTTACCACTTTTGTCTTCGAGTAGTAGTGATCCACCAATGGAATTAAAAAGTTCCCTAGCTGAAAGCAGTATGTTTTCGAGAATTTCCCTTAACTCTGAATATGAGCTAATTTTTTTATTTATTTCTAATATTCTTGAAAGATTATTCTTTACTTTCTCCATTCTCTTGCTCGTACTTTTTTAATTCCTCTTTTAATACCTTTTCTAAGGAAGAGAATATTTCTTTGTTTCTTTCTCCTGCTTGTATTAGATGGTTATGCGTTTCTATTAAAAGCTTAAGCTCTACTATATCTTTTTGTATATTTGCTTGTACATCTTTGTATTTGCCTATAATGTGAACATTAACATTTGTTATCTTAAGGATATCTATAAGGTCCATCGAAGATAGGATTTCTATTATTTTAGTTTGGGGGTTTAGTATGAAAAAGTTACCTTTGTTACTATTAGAGAGTTTTTTATCAAATACAACCATTAATCCTATGAATGTACTATCTAAATGAGTTGCCTCTGAGAGATCAAAGTATATGTTGAGTTTTTCATATTCTGATATAAGTTTTTCCAAATCTTCTTTTAAATCTCTACAGTATTCAACCACACCTTTCCCTACCACTTTGACAAGGATACCATCTGCCGTGAAATATATTGATATATTAGAAGTGCTCATAATATTACCTTTAATAACATTAATATTATTTAGAAAGTAGTTTATGAATGCAAGAAAATATCTTTAGGTGGTAGAGGTTATTAGAGCCAAAACAGAGCATATTCTTATTAAATGTATTTTAGGTTTTGTTTTGCTAAAATGAGGATATTCAAAAGTGTTACACTTCCCTTCCTTAGAAGTTTCTGAAAGTATCTCTGAGAAATTGAATAATCCCTTAAAGGTATGCAAAAATCTATCTAATAAATTGGATAAGCATTAAAAGAGATTGTTGCTCAAATAAAGTACCATTTCTTTAGAAGAAAACAGAAATACCATAAGTGCAATTGCCTGAATAAGAGGAACAAAAGAAAATAGATCTCAAAATCTGATAACACCTTAAAAAAGGTGGGCATCTAAAAAAACTATACCTCTAGAGTTTAAGAACTAGAGATTACTAATCATCTAAACAATTAAATTTACTACTTAGAGGTACTCGAAAACATCTAAGAATATTGGTTAACTACTTAAAAAAGTTTGTTGCTCCAAGAAACTAACTTCCTTTGGAAGTTATAGAACAAAAATACCATAAGGACAATTGTTCAATTAGGTTGTAAAGAGTAGCTAAAGATGTTTCAAAAATACAACCTTTCTATTTAAAGGTGTTCAGAAATATTGCTAAAAAATTGGATAGCCTCTTAGAAAAGGGCTATTAGTCCGAAAAACTATCTTTCTTTAGAAGTTTTAGCCCACAAATAACACAAGAAATGGTGTATGAGTAAGCTTTAGTAAAGATGGATAAAAAGAAAAAGACTTGGGAAATTGAATTTTTAACATGATCTCAGGAGAAACTTGAGAAAAAGAAGCCATGAAATTTTATTTTTGGAACAGCATAACTTTCTAGATGTAGCTAGTTAATATCTTAACTAAATTAGAAAGAAGAAACTTTTTCAAAAATATTATTTTTCCCACCTAGAGGTATCTGAAAATCTTACTTAAGAAACTAGATAGCTCATGAAAAGTTTATCTTCACTAGCAAAGAACCATTAAAAGAAAACTACCAAACATCAAATATTGTCAAAGCTTAGAAGTAAAGAAATCTCTATTTCTGACACATTCTTACCAAGCGTATTCTAGATTTGTTTTGTTAAAATGAAGATGTTCAAAAATATCATTTACATTCTTAAGATGTTAAAAATACATCTAGGAAATTGTACAACTCTTTCAAAAAAGCCCACTCTCAAAAAACTACTTTTAGAAGTTATAGAACAAAAATACCATAATAACAATCGTTCAAGTAGGCTGTAAGTAGTAATGAGAGAAAAGAGATCCAAGAAATTGGAGTTTTAGCAAATCTTTACTTAAACTTGAAAGTTTTCAAAAATATAATCTTTAGTTATACTTTTCATGTTAACACAAAGAATTTTACAAAGATGCACTTCTTTGGAATTTGTGAAACAGGAATACAATAAAGAGTATTTGTCTTAATAGGATATATGTTTATAGATACTTATGAGGTCTACCACTCCAAAATGGAACATAGACACCAAAAGAAAACTTATCAGAATGGTTTGTAAGATGATATGTGAAAGAAAGAAATTTAGGAAATTATGTTTTAAAACATCATCATATATGAGGATTGATTGTATGACATTTATAGAGAGAATAGAATCAAGAAGAATATGAGGTTAGTAAGAAGCTAGTTTTTGCTTTATTTTGGGCAAAGCTACTATGTGAATTGAAAGAAAGAGAGTGTATTTTTGAAAATTAGTTTATAACTCAGGGAGGGGAAAATGGTGGATGTTTTTGTAACTATTGTACTATCTGCTATTGTTGCAACAATTACCTCTTTGGTAATTAGAAATAGGGATAGGAATGTTACTAACTTTGAGAAACTTAGAAAGTTTACTGAGAAACAGATGTCAGATTTTGAGAAATTTCTGAAAGAAAAAGAGAAAAATATGGAGGATTTATTAGTAAAGCTTGATAGCAGCTTGACAATAGGTAAAAATCTCATATTCACAATCAATGATAAAATAAGTGAGATAAAAGGACAAGATAGTGAAATTTCTGATATAATAAAAAAGTTAGGTCAAACTAAATCTGAAGTAAATCAAATTTATTTATCTTTCGATCAAATTAAAAAAGAATTTGACAAATCCAGGTCTGATTCAAAGGAGTCTCTAAAAGCTTTGCAAGAGTTGAAAGATATTCTCTCTAAAATTGTTTCTACTAAATCCCAGATAGAGGATGAGATGAGAAGTTTGGAAAAGAAAGTTTTGGATTCTGAAAAGAATGTTGATAAGTTTATAGATAAAATAAATTCTTTGGAATCGTCTTTGAATGATTTTTATATAAATGTTGAGCAAAGGATTAAAAACGTTGAGTTAGATCTGAACAATAAGATAAAGGATGTTTTATCTTTGAGCGATAAATTCAATTCCAAGGTTGATAGTGAGATTAATAAAATTCAGTTAGAGATTGATAGTAATTTTGAGAAAATTAGATCTGAAGTTAATCAAAAAATACTAAAAATTTCCGAAGAGTATGAAAAAATTTTGTCTCAAAATATATCTCAAAAATCTTCAGATCTAAAAAAGTATATTGAGGAAAGATTGAATAAAAGTTTTGGAGATGTTGATGAGATAGCTAAGAAGGTTAGCATTTTGGAAAGTTTATCTAAGGAATCTATGAGTAAGATATTGGAGTCAAAAGAGGGAGTAATTACAAAGTTTAATGAGATAAATTCTAAACTTGATGAGTTTAGTTCATTTTTAGATGAGATGATAAAAAGTAAGAATGTAGAAATGAATAACTTACAAAACAGATTTAGTATTATGGATAATTCTCTTAGAGAAGTTAACGATAAATTAAAGTTATTGGATTTAGAATTTTCTAAGGTTAGGCGAGATATTGAGAATGCTAAAGATTACTATAATTCTATGATTATTGCTGAATTTAATAAAACAAAGGCTTCTCTTACACAAGGTATGGAGGAAAAAGTTAAAGATCTCGTTGCAGATATAAACAAGAAAGTTGATTCTAACATTAACGAGAAAATGAGAACACTTGAAGAAATGTTTAGGTTGAAACAGGAGGAGCTATTTAACAAATTTTCAGAAAACTTTGAATCTATAAGAGATAGCATGAATAGGGAAATAAACGATTATATAAAAAGCTTCGATTCGCAAATTGATTCAATAAAAAATGATTTTATTAATGATATCCAGAAACTTGATAGACAATTTTCAGAAAAGTTTGAAATTATCTCTTCGTTGGAAAATAAGATAAATATTGTCAAGGAGGAGGTTTCTACTATTGATGGTTATGTTAATAAGTATAATGAGATCATTGAATCTTTACTTAGGCAAGCCGAGATGAAAGATAAGGAAGTAAGGGAACTGTATGTTAAGCTTACAAATGAACTTAATGAGAGGATTGGGGAGTTGTCTCAAGATGTAGATATGAGAATAAAGGTTGTAATAGATAAAATAGAAAAGGAGATAATCCAGGCAAAAGAAAAGTTTAACCAAAATATAAATGATGTTTATGAAAAGCTTGTAAATGAGCTTAAGAACCATATAGTCGATCACGTCGATAACCTAAAAGTGGCTTTTAATAACACATCTGATGTTATGCTTTCTAGAGTTAATTCGGAAGTAAATAATATTAACCAGAGGATATCTAGTCTTAATGATCTGTTAAACTCCATATCTGATGAAATGGCTAGTAAACAAAAAGGTATAGATTTCTTAAGTCAAGATCTTGATAAGATTAAAAATAGAGTGGATGAATTAGTTTCAGATTTTCATTCTAGAGTAGATCAGGAGAAAAATTTATTAAGAGAAATTGTAGATTCATTTGTTGGTAAAGTTGACGGTATAGTTTCATCTACTGATGATAGGTTTAAGATTTTTAAGGAAGATCTTAGAAAAGTTTATGAGTCAGTTGAAGCTAAGTTACAGGAAATTATAAACTCCTACGATGAAAAGTTTAATAAGAGTGTTCAGAAGTTTGAGATTGAAATGGGAAAGGGCTTTGAGAAAATTAAAGAGGAATTTTCTAAAATGCTTTCTGATTTTGTCAATGAAAAGAGTAACCAAATTTCCAACGATCTAAATAATGTTTTAAGAAAATTTGAGAAGGAATATGAGAACAATATTTCTGTTTTTAAGAATAAGTTTGATTCGTTTTTGGGTACGCTACAATCTGAGTATGCTTCGATAAAGGAAACAGTGAAAAACTATATTTCTAATTTAGGCGAAACAAAAAGACAAATTATACAGGAATATGAAGATTTGGGAAACGACTTGAAAAATAAAGTCAGGGATTTTGAGACAAAAGTTGTAGATACTTTTTCTTCTAGAGTTAATGCTTTAAAAGAGAAATTTAACGATTTTATCAAGAAAATCGAAGATGATTATAGTAGTTTCAAAGAATCTGTTAATGGTAAGTATTCCTCCGAAATAAATGCGTTCATAGAATTTTCAAAGAAAAACTTTGAGACTTCACTAAATAATATTTCTAGTAACTTTAGAGAACAGTTGGATAAACTTTATTCTTCGGTAGAACATTTTGAGAAAGATTATAAGGACAGAATGAGCGTTATGTCTACCAAAATCTCCGATCTGGATAATAGAATATCAAGCACTATTTCTCTAGCTGATAACAAGATTTCAAATTTACTTGAAGATTTTAAAACTAAGTTGTCAGAAGTTCTTGGGAATTATGATAAAGAGTTGTTTAATAGGTTAGATAATTTTGATAAAATTGTCAAAGATCTTGAGCTAAAGGTTTCTGATGTTATCTCTTCATTGAAGGAAAAGTTTAGTAATCAGATGGAAGAGTATCTTAAGCAGATATCGAGCAAAGTTAACGAAGTAGAGGTTAGGATAAACGATTATTTTGGTGAAATTTCTAAAGATATTGAATCTAAGATGCTTGATTTTAGAGGTAGTGCAGAATCAAAAATTTCAATTTGGATTGAAAAAATGAAAGATGAAATTCAGAAAGAAAAAGATAATTTACTTAGCGAGTTGGAAAATATTAGAGTTAAATTTGAAGAGGAGTTCGAGAAGACATCATCCGTTGTAAAAGATGAGCTTAGAGAATTTGAAGTAAGTGTGTTTGACAAGATAAAGACTGTTAGAGACGAGGTAGGGGAGTTATACTCTAGTGAAAAACAAATGATTGATTCGCTGTTGGAGAATGCTAGATTTAAATTGAACGATTTCTCTAAGGATGTGGATAGGAAGGTTAAAGAGTTTAAGGATTCTGTTGATATTCAGTTTAAAAGGTATTCTGAGATTATAGGTAGTTTTGAAAAGAAGATTCAGACAATTGAGAGTAATTTGAAAAAGTTTAATAAACTTGAAGAGATGGCAGGTAGTTTTAGTTTAAGGATGAATGAATTAAAAGAAATGCTATCTAGTGTAGATAATAGTAGAAAATTTGTTTCTGAAGTTTATAAAGATATAGAGGAAATTAGGAAGAGTAAGATAGAAATAGAGAAATTTTTGGCAAATTACCAAAGAGAGTTTAAGATTATCAAGGATCTACAAGGGAAACTAGAGTCACTTGAGAATTTTGTTAATAGGCTATATTCGAATGTTGAATTTATAAGGGGTAAGGAAGCGTTAATAATAGACGTTTCAAATAGAATTGTTAATATGGAAAGGGAGATTGAAGATATTTCGAAAGTTCTGATGTCTCTGGAGGCTAAAAGAAGTGTTGTTGAGGATATGATTGCTAATGTTAATCACTTGAAAAATATGTTTTCGGAGTTTGAGAGAAAAAGTAGGGCTATAGGTAAAACTATTGAGGATGCGTTCAAAGAAAAAGAAAGAATTGAAGAAGTGCTTGTATCGATTTCATCAAGATTAGATGATGTTATAAGCTCTAACCAGAAGTTAGAAGGAGTTGTTGATAGAATATCAAGTATTGATGGGATAATAGCACGGGTTGATATGGAAATTGGTAGGATCGTTAAAGTTAAGGAAGATATGATTAAACTTCAAGAAAAACTTAACTACGCTGTAGAACTTGCTAAAAAATATGTTTCAGAAATTGAAAGTAGAACAGGTACTAAGGTAAAAGATGTGAATTTATCAAATGAACAAATAAGTAGTATCATAAGATTGTATAGACAAGGTTGGGCTCCAGAAAACATAGCTAAAACTGTAGGAATTTCAGTAGATTTCGTTATGTTGATAATAGAAAAGTACTCCTAAGTATTGAAAAAAATCAATATGGTAAATAATGATATTTTGTCAAGAGTTTTTAGGTATATATCATTTAAACCCAGGACTAAACAAGAAGTGAGAAAGTACCTAACTAGGTTTAATGTATCTGATGAAGAAGTGGAAAAGATTATTGATTATCTTTCATCAAATAATCTTTTGGACGAAGATTTTGTAAAAAGTTCTTACATAGATTCTAGAGTTTCGAGAGGTTTTGGTAGAAGGTATATAAAACATAAGTTATCTTCGAGAGGGATAGAAGTAGAGGATGGCGAGATACATTTTGATCTAGATAGAATTGTTGATGTTGTACTGAAGAGGTATAGAAGTTATTTTGGATCTGAGGAGAATTTAAAGCTAAGATCTAGGATATTCAATTTTTTGTCTTACAGAGGGTTTACTAAGGACGAGATAAACTTGGTCCTGAAAAAGATTTTTGGAAGGTAGAACTAGGTTGAAAGGTTTTGGAATTTATATTTTATTCCGAATTTTACTTTTATGAGGATAGTTATTACTATAAATAATATGTTTAAAAGAATTTTTATTGTTTTAATACTTTTGCTTTTATCTTTTCATTCATTTCCCCAATCTAAAAAGAAAGATGTAGGGGTTAGTGAGTTTTTTGGTACTGGTTTGGATACTGATAAGATTGTTGATAAGCTTGTTGAAGCGGAAAGTAAAAAGGGAGAAAAATATCAGCAAGAAGTTAGTAATCAAATAATAATGAAAGCAATTATTAATTTTGTGGAATATAACCTAAAGGAGCTTAAAGATATAGCTAAATCGATGTATGATTACAGATCACCTTTCCAAAATAGAATTGGATTTTCCAGTGATGAAGAATTAGTTAAAGTTATACCAAATAGAGGAGCTGATGTTGGCGAGAACAAGATAAAAGTTGAAAAAATGGCAAAAGCTGATGTTTTCGTATCAGATCTTGTTCCTGTGGGTTATGAGCTTAAACCTTTTAAGGTCGTAATTTCGCTTGGTGAAAAGAGTGCTGAAATTGACTTCAAAGGTGGTACTCTTAGAGATCTATCGAAACTAATTAATGATGTTGCTAAAGATATTGTTACTTCTTCGGTTATAAAAGTTAACGATAATAGTGAGGTTATTAGAATAGAAGGTAGGAAAACTGGCAAAAATGCTAAAGTTTACATAACTGGTGATATTTCTGAGCTTGTAGCAATAGGTCTTCTTTCAAAAAGGAAAGAAGTTGTCTCACAGAAGTTAAATATCTTGTCACTTTTTACCTCAGGAGATAGTATTACTGTTAGAGAGAGGGAGGAATTTTCTAAAAATACCTATTACAAGATAACTAAAAATAGTATTATTGAGATTTCTAATGTTGTTTCGATTTATTCTGTTCCGAAACCTAGAGAAGTTGATATAAGGATCATGGATAGTGTCAAGATTAGTAACGTTGAAGTTAAAGGAGGTACTCCAATAACAACTTTTGATGTGCTAAATGAGTACGTAAGTAATGATTTCGTTTTTCTTGTCATTCGTTTTAAAGATGGTGTAAAAGAAGGAATAGTTGTAACGAATACTTATTTAAAATTGAATCTTTCTTTTTATGAAGGTAAAGAAATTGATGAAGTTATTATTAGGAACATGAACGATGTTGTGAAAGTGACTTTTTATAGAATTATTGTCTATGATAAGTCCGAGGAAATCGAAGCTGATTATGTGCCAAAGAATTATCTTTCTAGAGCAGATGATGCTGTTATTTATATAAATGGAGTTAAAGTTGAAAGGGATCAAAACGATATTTTTGATGTTATTAATGGTACTATCAGAGTAGTTGGAGAGAATCCTAACAAGGAAGTTGTTACAAAAGTTGATTATGATTATAATTCAATAACTAATTTCATATCTAACTTTATTGCTAAGTATAACGATGTTATGATATATCTCAGTAAAATCACTAAGCCTATAGTTGATAGAAGACAGTTATATGAAAAACCCGATGAAGAGAAAGAAGAAGGGGCTTTTGCAAACGATCTTGATATGTCAAGATTGAAAGATAAGCTAAGAATGTTTGCTATGGGAGTTTATAAAACTAGATCTACTAATGTAAGGTTACTTTATCATGTGGGTATATACACAAAGAGTATTAGTGCAAAACTAGATTTCGAATCGGACTTATGGGAGTATGTGAGGAGAGGTGTTCTAACGATTGATAATGAGAAATTACTTCAGATGATTTCTGAAAATATATTTGTTGTTAATGATATTTTTGGGTATGATAGTGATGGTGATAAGATTATTGATACTGGTTTTGCATACAGCGTATCGACTCTTTGTGATGAATATACAAGAGTGAATGGCGTTATAGCTAATAAGAAAAAGCAAATAGATAGCGTAATAAAATCTAATAAGGAAATGTATGCTAAGTTCCAGGATAGACTTGAAGAATATAGATTATCTCTTGAACGAAAGTTTGGAAAATTACAACAAGTTTTACGTGAAAGCAAATCTAAACAAGATTGGTTTAATAATCAGATGAAAGCTGTAAGTAGTAAAGATTAGGACTCATCTGTTGAGTAACTCTTCGGCATATTTTATTCCTGTTTCAGTTTCGTTTCCTATCATTCTTGCTATTTCTTTCTTTCTCTCTTCATATGATAGTTTGTTTACTAGAACGATTGTTGAGTTGTCTTTAAACAATTTTTCTATTTTAAAGTGACAATTAGCTCTTGATGCTATTTGTGGTAGATGTGTTATGGAAATTATTTGGTGTTTGGTTGAAATATCTTTTATTATCTCGCCTACTATGTTTGCTACATTTCCACCTATTCCTACATCGATCTCGTCGAATACCATCATATCAACTTCTGATGTATCAGATAAAATACTTTTTATTGCTAACATTATTCTTGATATTTCACCTCCAGAAGCAACATTCCTTAAAGGTTTTAATTCTTCTCCTGGATTTACAGATATAGTAAATTCTATCCTATCAATACCTTTTTCGCTTACGTCAACCTTTACACCATTTATTTCAATAATGCCATTTTCATCTTTGTAGTATTTAAAGTCAGTTTTAAACCTAGCCTTTTCCATAGCCATCATCTTAAGTTTTTCTTCAATTTTTCTATCAAGTTCTCTTGCTTTTGCAATTCTTTTTTCAGAGAGTTCTATACATGCCCTTTTAAGTGCTGAAACTTCGTTTTCATATTCTTGTTTTAGTTTTATAAGTTCATCGTTACAGAGTTCTAATCTATTTATCTCGGTGTTACATTGATTTAGATAATCTATAAGATCGTTTACTGAAGCTTTGTTATACTTTCTTTTTAGTGTTCTTATAAGGTCTAATCTTGAGTTGACTTTATCTATTTCATCTGGTTGGAAGTTTATCTTATCTCTTAAGTTTTTGAGTTCTGAAGATACCTCTTTAATGCTTATATTGGCTTTTTCTAATTCATTAATTAATTTCTCAAATGATGGATTAAGTTTTATTCCAGATTTTAATATACTTATAGACTTTCCTACTAAACCGTTAGCAGATATCTCTCCTTCAATCAGCATTTCTAGTGACTCGTTTATGATGTTGAAAAATTGTTCATAATTTGTAATTAGTTTAAATTTCTCTTCTAGCTCTACGTCTTCATTGGTTTTAAGATTCGAACTTGTTAATTCCTCTATAGTGTATCTTAGTATTTCTTCTTTTTGTTTCTTATTTTTTATCTCTTCTTCGAGTTTCTGAATTTCCTCTTTCATTGAAATTACTTTTTTGTATAATTTAGATATCTCGCTTAATTCTTTTTCGAATCCACCAAAATCGTCCAAATATTCTATATGTGTTTTCTGATTGATTAAGCTTTGATGTTCATGTTGGCCGTGAAAATCTACAAGAATATTCGATAGTTCTGATACTCTTGATATTGTTTCTTGAAAACCATTTACTGTAACTTTATTTCTTCCAGAGATATCATATTCTCTTCTTATTATTATTCTGTTGTCATCGAGTGAAAAACCCGATTTTTCTACTTTTTCTCTTATTTTAGGTTTGTTAATGTAAAATGTTGCTTCGACAATTGTTTTGTCTTTTCCAGTTTTTATGATGGATTGGGAGGCTTTATCTCCAAGGCAAAAGCCTAGAGCATCTACTATTATTGATTTACCAGCACCACTTTCACCAGTAAAAACGTTAAATCCATCTTCAAATTCTATTTCAATATTATCTATCAAGGCGTAGTTAACAATTTTTAACCTTTCTAGCATAAAATTTATTTTAAAAATTGCTAAATAACTTTATCAAAATGAAAGTAAGACTGTGTCAAAAAATTTTTTTCACATCTACTCTTAGAACCACTTCTCAAATGAAATTTTTAATATAGATCTATTTTACACCTAAAAGATTATCAGATTTATTATTTTTTCTCTCCACCTTCCTTACAACTTATTCAAAAATTTCTTTTTTGCTCTTATCATTACTAAAGCCTGTCCAAATACACTTCTTATGACATTTC